>JAISJZ010000274.1 GCA_031261125.1 Planctomycetaceae bacterium
CGATGCCGTGCCGAGCCAAAACGTTGCCAAGAGCGAAACATCACGCAGCAACGCTGCCGCTAACGGATTGTTCCGAAATTCAGGGGTATTGCGGTACTCGTTCATTTCCCGGTCGGGGATTCGGGCATCCTGAAATTCCGTAACCGCACTTTCCTGTCCGCTAATTTTTCCTTTCAAATACAAAACCCGCCCTGTCCACAACGGAAAGTCGCCCCGCTTCGGATTCGGGCGCACAAAGGCATTCATCAGCAGATTTGTGTTTGTTCCCATCGTCAACTGTTCAAATTTCGTTAAAAACGGGTATTTCCAAAGTGTTAGCGTTGAGAATTGTCCCGATTGCGGAATAAGTTCCGCCGCTAACTTGGTGAATATCCGGCGTTGTTCCTGAATGTTCGTGTAAAGTACGGCGTTTTGTTCGCTGGTCAATTCCGTTTCCATAACTTTGCTCCGCAGCGAAGCACTTTCCGGCGTTACAAACAGATGAAACTTCGTTTGTTTCAGCATTTCTGCCGTAATGGGAAATTTTTCTTTGTCCGATAAATCGAGTTGCCGCAAAATTTTATCATCTTTCAATACTTGCGATAACGTTGCAACTTTGGAAAACGTTAACTCACCGTTTTCGGTAATTATCATTCCGTCCGGTGCCGGCAGCGGCAGCCCGAAGCCCGGCAGGAACAGATACATTTCACCGTCCAGCAACACACCAACCGCCCAGTACAAATCAACCTTCGGATTCTGCGGGTGCGGAACCGACAACACCGCCGCGTCAATCCGCTGCTGCCGAAGTAATTCGAGAAACACTGTTGTTCTGTCCCAAAGCGTACTGTACCCCAGCAGCATCGTTTGCCAAGGAAACATCTGCGGCATCCGAAGCGTTTGGTTCTGCGACACTTGAACATCCAACGACTCCCGTAAATCAATGTTGCAGACCGTCCAATCAAACAGATTTACGGCAACGTCCAGCAGCACTTGTTTATCGCCTCTTGCCCAGCGGGACGTGTCGCGCATCCAGAAACATTGTTTCAGGTATTCAACATCGGACAGTTGAAAAAATTGTCCGTCCAGCCGCAGTTGCGCCGCATATTTTTCAAATAGTTCGGCAATTCCTTTGAAGTCGTTCGTTTCGTTTGTCAGTTGTTTTGCGAACGCTTTAATTGCCGCATCGTTCAGATTTGGAATTTTTTCAAGAGCGGCAAATTTCCTCTGCAAGTCCTCGACTTGTTTGCTGTAATTGGCAACGCCGGAAAGTCCGCAGATACCCGCAACGTTTTTCGTTTCGGCAGTTAATTGCGTTAATAATTCCTTTACTTTTGCAATTTCTGCGATAAGTAAAGTGCTGTCGTCTTCTTGCAGACGTTGCAAGGAACCGGCAATTTCTTCGGCGGTTTGTGCCGTTTTTTTCGACGCTGTTTCCATTGCGGAAAGTTCATCGTCCGGTTTCCAAAGTTCGTCCGGCTTGCGGTCTTGCATCCATTTGTTAAGCCGGTCGGCGGTTTGGACAAGTTTTTCCGCTCCCGGTGTTTCCGGCAGGCACGGCGAAGATTCCAGTGAGTTGAGCAACTCAACGGACTGGTCGAAGTCCTTTTTCTGCTGCCAGTTCACATCGGCATCGAGACCGCCTTCTTTTGTGAAGGCGATGTTCTTTTTCGGAGTTTTTCCGCAGCCGCTCAACAGCACCGCCGTTAAACAAAGGAATACAAATAAATGCTTGAAAAACATTGGATTATAATTTTACAGGTTTTCCGTGTACCAGCCGATAGCACGTTCGAGACCTTCATCGAAATATACCAGCGGTTCATAGCCGAGGACTTCCTTCGCCCTATCTATGTTTGCCAATGAATGTTTGATGTCCCCCGCCCGCTCCGGTTCGTAAAGCGGCTTGATGTCCTTCTTCATCAGCGATGCCAGTTTGCCGATGATTTGGTTGAGCGACACCGCCGAATGACAAGCAATGTTAATCGGCCGTCCGGTGCATTTTTCCGCCGGAATGTTTGCCGCAAGCCAATTCGTATAACAGACGTTTTCGATGAAACAGAAATCCCGCGTCTGTTCGCCGTCGCCGAAAATGACGGGCTGCACGTCTTTCAGAAGTTTGCTGACGAACGCCGGAATGACTGCCGCATACGCTCCAAACGGGTTCTGCCGCGGACCGAAGACGTTGAAGTACCGCAGCGAGACCGTTTCCATTTTGTACGCTGCCGAGTACGCCTGCATATAACTTTCGCACGCCACTTTGTTTGCGGCATAAGGACTTATCGGCTGTACCGGCATTGATTCGACCTTCGGACTGACCGCCTGTTCACCGTAAGCAGAACTGGACGCGGCAAAGCAAATCCGCTTAATGCCGTTTGCCCTTGCGGACTCCAAAACGGTTACGGTGCCGTTGACGTTGTTGTCGTGCGAATTGACAGGGTCGGCAACGCTCCGCGGGACACTGCCGAGTGCCGCTTCGTGAAAAATGGCCGCAACGCCTTGAACCGCTTTGTCAACCGTTGCCCGGTCACGGACATCGCCTTCAATGAGCGTGATGTCTTTGAGGATTTCGGCAACGTTCTCCCGTTTGCCGGTCGAAAAATTGTCGAGAACGACGACTTCGTGTCCTCTGCCGAGAACATAACGCGCTAAATTGGAGCCGATAAAACCCGCCCCGCCGGTAATGAGATATTTCATAGAATTGACAATGGGTAATGGATAATTGACAATCAACCGTTCACGCCTCTCATTATCCCTCATCCATTGTTTATTGTCAATTACAGATGAAAAAAATTGAGCCGGCGGTTCTCGTGTTCGCAATGGTGTTTCCTACGCTGCTGACGTACATCTACTTTGTCTATCTTGCCGGTGAAGCAGGCGGACTGCAAAAAGCCGCCTTCGGGATTGGTAAAATGGTTCAGTTTTCTCTGCCGCTTTTTTGGGTTGCCGTGATTTGCAAAGAGCCGTTTTTAATACGAAAGTTTTCAACACAAGGATTTTACGCCGGTTTATTTTTCGGACTTGCCGTTTTTTTCGCAATGATGAAGATTTACGGTCAATGGTTAAGTATCCCCGGCGGCGGATTGGGGCAGGATTCGCAGGCATTCCTGATTATCAGGGAACGCATCAGCGGCTTTGGTTTGAACAATCCGCTGCTGTATCTGCTGCTCGGTCTGTTTTACTCGGCAATTCACAGCGGATTAGAAGAGTATTACTGGCGGTGGTTCGTTTTTAAGCGGATGAAAAAGGGTATGCCTTGGCTGTTCGCAGCCGTGATTTCCAGTTTGGGATTTATGAGCCATCACGTTATTGTTTTGGGAACGTATTTCGGTTATGATTCGCTATTGTGCTGGCTCGGTTCGGCTGGCGTAGCCGTTGGCGGTTTCGTTTGGTGCTGGATTTATCAGCAGAGCGGTTCAATTTACGGGGCGTGGATTTCACACGGTATTATTGACGCTGCAATTTTTACGGTTGGTGCCGCGGTTGTCCTTTACGGCAACGCACTGTAATGGATAAAGACCAAAAACGGATGGTGAAGGATTGGAACAGCAGAACAAATTATTTTTACAGAAAGGGAGAATGAATAAGATGAAACGCCGGACTTTTTTGAAATCCCTTGCCTGCGCTGCGGGCTGTTATTTTATTCCGCAGACCGCCTTCGGTGCTAATGACCGTATCGGTATCG
>JAISJZ010000280.1 GCA_031261125.1 Planctomycetaceae bacterium
TGCTGTTTCGGTTTACCATATAAAGAGATAAACCGATTCTTTGTTCCTCACCAATGAAAGGAGGACACGATGAAATTTACCGTATTATTCCGTTTTGTTGTGGCGTTATTTGCCGTTGCCGTTTTTTTGACGGAGCCCGTTCCTGCGCAACAGCGGCAGGAACGACGGACACCTCCTTCTCGGCAACCGGCAACAACACCGAGAACACAGCCGCAGCCGCGACCGGTGCCGACTACAAGACCGACCACAACACCGACCACAACACCGAAAACACAGCCGCAGCCGCAACCGGTGCCGACTACAAGACCGACCACAACACCGAAAACACAGCCGCAGCCGCAACCGGTGCCGACCACAAGACCGGTGCCGCCGGCAAGACCGGATAGACCCGGCGACCGACTGGACAGACCGGTGCCGCCGGTAAGACCGGATAGACCGGGCGACCGACCGGACAGACCGGTGCCGCCGGCAAGACCGGATAGACCCGGCGACCGACCGGACAGACCGTTCCCGCCGGCAAGACCGGATAGACCGGGACCTCGTCCCGACCGTCCCGGACAGCCGCCGGAAATGAGACCGGGACATCGTCCTCCTCCGCCTCCACCGCGGGTTATCGACAACGCTCGCCGTTATTACCGCAACTATGACCGATATTGGACACCGGATTGGTACCGGCACCGTCCGAACGTTTGGGTGCCGCCGTACATTCCCAGTTACCGTTGGTGGTACCGTCCGAGTTGGAACGATACTTGGGGCTGGTTTGGACCGGGTTTCTTTGTCGGAGCGACCGTCGGCAACGCGTTAAATCCGTACCGTTATGATTACGGAAACAACATCATTTACAGCGGCGAGATGGTTTACGTCAACGGTGTTCCTTACGTCAGTGCAGCAGAGTATTACCGGCAAGCAGCACAGTTAGCGAACACGACACCGATTATCATTCAAAAGGAAACCGTCATTAAAGAGGTAAACCAGAATGATGCTGTACCGGATGCTGCGGAACAGGCCGAGCCAAAGTCGGTACCGAACGCACCGGTAAAAGCCGAAGAGGAATTCCTGCCGATGGGTTCATTTACGCTTCTCGATGCCGAAGGAAAAGAGAAACCCGATATTCTCATTCAGTTAGCAACGAACAAGAGCGGGCAAATCCGCGGTAATTACAGCAATGAAAAGGACGAAACGGTAAAGCAGTTAGCCGGTGCCGTGGATTCCAAATCGCAGCGGGTCGCCCTGCGTTTTGCCGATGACGATAAGACGGTATTGGAATGCGGACTTTGGAACTTGACGCAAGATACCGTTCCGCTTTTGGTTCATCTGGACGAAAAGGAAACGGAACAATGGACGCTTGTGCGGGTTGTCAAAGACGATGACAAGAAGGAAGACGAACCGCTTGCCCCGTGATGTTAATCGATCCAGCGGCGGTTGAAAAGGAACCAATCCGCCGTTGTTAACAGCACTGCGGCGAAAATCAGATAAAACCAAACTGGTCGGGAACTCTGACAGAAATTGTCATCCGTCAAAACGGGTTGTTGATAAAATGATTCCGGCGCGGAACGCAGGTTGCTTTCGTCCGCGCCGATACATTGATGTTCAATGATTCCGCCGCCGCTGCCGCCGAATTGATGAAACACATTCGCCGCCATTATCGGAAACGCTGTCCGCAACGGTAAATCGCTCTGATTCAGATTGCCGGTTAAAACGATAACGTTCTGTTCCGGCGTTTTCCACTGCATATACACCGGCGAACCGTCTAATGTTTCCGCCAGAACCGTAAAACCGTTCTTTTGAACCGGTTGAATTTGTTTTGCTCCCGGTACCAGTACGTTTGTCAACCGGACAAAATTTATCAGCGGCGATTCCGTGTTTTCCGCTGCAATCACCGGCGATTCCAGCGGTTCGCCGGCGATAAATAAATCACAACTGTTCTGCGGGTCAATAATCAAAACGTTTCCTTGCGGCAATTCTTCCGGTACCTTTTGAAAGAACACGGCAACGGCATCTTTGGTATTTGAATTCGTTAACTCAACATTCGGCAGCGACCGCAGGGCGTTCAACACAAAAAAATTGTCGATGCCGTAATAATCAACGGACAACGTTTTCCGCGGCGGCAATGAGGCGGCGGCAGAATTGTCAAACGGCAGAACATCCGTTTTTGTTTTGTCACCGTATTTCAATGCGGCGTAAAACGTTTTCTCTTGAGGCGATGTTCCGTGTATCATTTTCGTTTGCGGTGTGTCCGGTTCCAGTGTAAACGGAATTACATCAACGGTTTGCCGTTTTCCGTTTGTTTCCGTTTCGATTTCCAAACGGACATCAACGGTTTCGGTTCCGAAATGGACAACTTCGGCGAGGATTTCATAACCGGCGGCATCGTTGAGCGTCCACCGCGGCTGAAATTTCGTGATTGCCAAGTTGTCAACGGACTTACCGACGGGAACATAATGAACGTTTTTATTGCCGAACGTGTTCCAATCGTCCGGCGGAATACAGCCGTCGGTATAGACGATGACGGACATATTTTCTTCCGGGGCAGTCAACCGTTGAACGTTCTGAATTGTTTGCGCCAAGGCGGTGTTCTGATTTGACGGCTCAACGGATTTAATGCCGCGGAGCAGGTTGCTGCGGCGGGCGGTGAACGGCACAATCACAGAGGGTTGCCCGCCGGCGGTGAAGACCGCGGTTTGCCGAAGGACAACACCGGGTTTCAGCCGGTTCCTAATATCGTCTTTTGCCGTTTCTAACCGTGTTTTACCGGAGTCCGTCAAAGCGTTCATACTGGCGGAATTGTCGATAATAATCACGCAGCGTCCTTGTTCTTTCGGTTTCAGTACGGGATTAATCAGTGCCGATATGAGTAATGCCAAAAACAGAATACTGATGAGCAGCGAGAGAATGTAGCGCAGGACCCGCCAAAAAGAACGAGTACGGTGTTCGTCAAATACCTGCTGCCAAAACATAAATGTCGAGACCGGTTCTTTGCGAAGACGGACTTTCAGTATGTACAGGATAATGACCGGTACAAACAGCAACAACAGGTAAAGGGCGGCAGGATTGGTCAAGTTAATGACGGACAACGAATGAGGAACAAACAACAACCGGGGACTTCTAAAAACTGTCTTCTACCGCAATAAAAGGAGAAAATAAAGAGTTTTTTCTTTCTTTTCTTTTTACCCGGAGGTTTTTAGAACCTCCCGATTATGAATGATGAATCACTAATCTGCAATGACCGGCGGCGGATACAAAAGCGGAATTTTGTGATACAATACACGGGCAAGTGAACGTCATTCCTCCAACCGGCAATGATTAAAACGTTATTTATGATTCATTGTTCTTTATTCACCGCTTCTCTTTTTGCCGATGTCTATCTGTTAAAAGACGGCGGTAAAATCGAAGGTGAACTGTTGAACCCGAACGAAGTCCCGCGAAAGACGTATCGGAT
The DNA here is from genome assembly GCA_031261125.1 of Planctomycetaceae bacterium. Lineage (GTDB taxonomy): Bacteria > Planctomycetota > Planctomycetia > Pirellulales > Thermoguttaceae > WRKP01. The sequence goes on from JAISJZ010000280.1 coordinate 3,440, forward strand.
TAAAACGGCTGACGGTGCGGAAATTACGATACCGGCAGTACAAATCGACCGGCACCGCAAGAGCGAACGGGAGGCACTGCGGGAGTACAATGCGTTTGCCCCGTTTGAAGAGAACACAATAGAGAATCATCTGCGCATTGCCGATTGGTGCAGTAAAAATCAGTTGCCGGACCTATCGAAACAGCACTTGAAACAGATATTAGAACTTGACCGGGACAACAAAGATGCCCGGCGGATGCTCGGCTATGTGAAACAGGAAGACGGTTCGTGGACAACAACCGACGACATCCGAAGCAGCCGGGGACTGCTTAAACACGAAGGACGGTGGAAGACACAGCAGCAAATTGATGTCGAATCGAAATTCGCCCGGCAAAAGAAAAAAGAATTAGAATGGGAAAAGCGAATCGGTACGATGTCCAAAAACGATTTGTCGGCAATTACCGACCCGGCGGCTGCCGTTCCGCTGTGGAAAGCGTTGACAAACGCGTCCAATCCCGACGGACGGATTTTACTCATTCGGGCATTGGGGAACATCACAACGCCGGCGGCATTGCACAGCGTTGCCCGTTGGGCGTTGAACCCGAAAGAAAACGAAGAAGTACGGCAAACGTGTTATGAAGTGATTTTGAAATACCCGGAAGCAAAACAAGCAATCATCGGTTTTTACGCAACGTATCTCAATCCGAACACTGACCCGGCAACACTCAATCTGGCAGCCCGCGGCATTGCCGAGTTGGACGGCAAGTCCGCTGTTCCGCAGTTAATTGACGTATTGATAACGTATTACACAAAGCAAACAACCGTCGGCAGCGATACGCCGTCGGTGGTGCAGGGAAACAGCGGCGGTTTGGGAATGTCTGCCGGTACGAAAACGGTAAAACAAACGTTCACGTCGCAGAACCGGGATGTTCTCAATGCGTTGATTCGCCTGACCGGTAATAATTTTCAGTTTAATCAGGACACTTGGCGCAACTGGCTGATTCAAAGTCAAAAAACGGCATCATTCAACGCAAGACGGAGCGAGTTGTGATTTTACAGACCGTATTCTTTGATTTTCCGGTACAGCGTCCGTTCGCCGATGCCGAGAATCTTTGCTGTTTCTTCCCGGTTACCGTCCGTTGATTTCAACGTTTCGGTAATGAATAACTTCTCGATGTCGGAAAGGGATTTACCGACAAGAGAATCAAATGAAGTTGCGGTTGAATGTTGGAGATGGGAGTTTGAATGACCGGTTAACTCTCCGCTCTCTAATTTCCAATCTCCGCTCTCCTCATTTTCTGTTTTCCATTCTCCGTTATTTTCCATCGGTATTCCGCCCAATTCTTCCGGCAAATCATCAACGTCAATCAAGTTATCGTAATCGACCACGGTCATACTTTCCGCCGCATTACGCAACTGCCGGACGTTGCCCGTCCAACCGAAGTTGAAGAGAATCTTCCTTACAGCCGGTGTAATACCGCGAATCGTTTTACCGTACTTTTCCGAAAATTGTTTGATGAAATGCGCCAGCAGCACCGGAATATCGCCCCGGCGTTCCCGCAGCGGAGGAATACGAATCGTTACCACTTTCAACCGGTGATACAGGTCTTCCCGAAACGTACCGGCAGCGACCGCCTCTTCCAAATTCCGGTTCGTTGCCGAAAGAATTCGGACATTAACCTTAATCTCTTTATTAGAACCGATGCGGGTTACTTCGCTGTTTTCTAAAACCCGCAATAGTTTGATTTGCGTTGCCAACGGCATATCGCCGACTTCATCGAGAAACAGCGTACCGCCGTCGGCATATTCAAACTTGCCGACCCTGTCGGCAGACGCGTCCGTGAACGCCCCTTTGATGTGTCCGAACAATTCGCTTTCCAAAATGTTTTCACTCAACGCTCCGCAGTTCAGCGCAACGAACGGTTTGTTCTTCCTCGGACTGTTCTGATGAATAGATTGGGCAAACAATTCTTTGCCGGTTCCTGTTTCACCCTGAATGAGAACCGTTGCATCTGTCGGGGCAATCCGTTTGAGGCGTTCAATCAAGGCAAGCATAGACGGACTGTTGCCCAGTACGCCGGTAAAACCGAATTTTTCATCGAGACGCTGTTTCAACTCCCTGTTAATACGGCGAAGTTGCGAACTTTCGGCTGCCTTGAGCGTCAGCGTCCGAAGTTGTTTCAGGTCAAGCGGTTTAAGAAGATAATTGAACGCCCCCTGCCGCATCGCCTCGACAGCAACTTCGACCGAGTTATGCCCCGTCATCACGATAACTTCGGTCTCTTCGGTTTCCTGTTTAACCACTTTGAGAATATCCAGTCCGCTGTCCTTCTTTTCGAGCATCAAGTCCGTGATAACGACATCGAAGTACCGCGACCGGGTCTTTTGCAGTGCCTCGGTTTGCGAATGAACCGTAATACAGTCCGAACCGAGCGGTTCCAGACACTCGGCAACGGTCTCGGCGTGACTTTCGTCGTCGTCAACAATGAGAATGGAAAGCGGAAATTCTGCCATACTTTTTTACTTCGGCTGACTCAACAGTATGTTCCGGTTCAGCAGTTGAATCTGTGTTTCAAGGGCTTTAACGGACTCTTTCAGCGAACCGATTTCGGAACGCAGGGATTCAACTGTTTGTTTCAACTCGGTTAATTCCTTTGACGGCTGCGGTACCCACGGCGAATTGTTCCAAGCGTGGTCTTGGTCGAACGGCTGCGGCGGTGTCTGCGGCAGGATTTGTCCCGGCTGCGGCATCATCGGTTGTGATGTCAGCGGCAGACCGGAATTCAAAGCCGGCAGCCCTGCCGGATTCGGCGGAAACGCTCCGCCGCCCATCAATGTTTCTCTTTTCTGCGGCAAACCGGGTAAACCGGACATTCCCATTCCCGCCGGTGCGTCTTCGCCGTCTAGCGGAATCCCTTGGGATTTCAGTTGCGTATTGATGTCTTTCAACTGATTGACAAGTTCTGATTGCTGTTCCGAAAGCGTTTTTTTCAATTCGGTATCGCCGGGGTCAATCAGTCCGAGCGTCCGCTGCGTGTTTTGCAGTTCAAATGTCAAGTCATTCCGCATTTTCATCAGGACCGCCGGATTCATCCGCGGCAGTGCCGGTGCCGAATTCTGATACACCGGCGGTAATACACCGGGCAATGCACCGGGAGTTGCCGGCGGCATTACCGGTGCCGCCGGTTGTTCTTTTGCCGGTTCCTGTGCCGAAACCGGCAGCGTTAAAAGCAACGGTATGAAACAAACAAAGAAAAAAGAATAAACGGATTTCATTGTCGGGAAGGGGTTAGAATTGTTCTTCAACAACACTCATACCGCCGCATTGTATCGTTTTGCGGGTGCTTTTACAAGAGCAAACGGTGTGTTATACTGCCCTGTTATGGCTTCTTCAACTTCCTATTTATCCGTTTGCGAACAAGCGGCGAAAGCCGGCGGCAGCGTTTTGCGGGAAATGCTCGGCACCGTCAGCGTTAAACATAAAAAGAACCGTTTCGATTTGGTAACCGAAGCGGACGTTGCCGCACAAAATACCATAAAGAGTATCGTTCTCGGTGCGTTTCCCGACCATCAATTTCTCGGTGAAGAATCAACAGCGGAAGAAAGAACTAACGCCGTTGAAGCGGCGGCTGGACGGGAGGCGGCGAAACGGACTTGGATTGTTGACCCGCTGGACGGTACGACGAACTACGTTCACGGTGTTCCGCTGTTCTGTACGTCGATAGCGTTAGCCGAAGGAAACGATTTGCTCTGCGGCGTGATTTACAATCCGCTTACAGAAGAATTGTACCGTGCGGAAAAAGGCGGCGGAGCGTTTTTGAACGGCAATCCGGTTCACACGTCGTCGTGGACAACGCTCGGCGAATCGCTCGCATCGGTGAGTTTTCCGACATTGATGACACCGCAGACACCGGATTATTTGGCGTTTCAAAAGGCGGTGCTGGTCTGTCAGGCAATCCGCCGAACGGGTTCGACGGCGTTGAATTTGGCATTTACGGCGGCAGGACGGTTTGATGCAACGTGGGCGTTTTCGTGTCATCCGTGGGACATTGCTGCCGGTACGTTGCTCGTTCAAGAGGCGGGCGGAATCGTCCGCTTGCCGAACGGAGTGTTAAACGACCCGTCGCCGGTCTGTGCTTGTGCTAACGAATTCATCGACCGTGAATTGGAAACGGTACTTGGAAAAAGTTTCTAGGGGCGAAAGCCTCCTGTACCCCGGCGGGACGCGCCCGCAAGTCCGCATCTCCGGTCGCTCCGCTCCCTCCGTGCAAACTTGCGGCTTGTCCCGCTACCCGTGCCTGTTACTGGAGAACAAGGGACAGGCGGAAGCCGAGGTAATGGTCCGGGAGTCAGGCGTGACCCAGTTCCGAAACGCCGACCGGCAATCCCTCGCAAAGTCGTCCCACGAACCGCCGCGATCGACACGATTCGACCCTGATGAGGCACCCGTTGGGTCAGTTGCGCTGCCGTTGTAATCGACAGACCAATCGTACCAATCACTGCACCATTCCCACACGTTACCGTGCATATCATACAAGCCCCAAGCGTTGGCTCGCTTTGTGCCGACGGGATGAGTCTAACCATACGTCTCGCCATACCACGCCATCGAATCCAAATCACCCGCATATTTGCCCGTTGTTCCTGCCCGGCAGGCATATTCCCACTGCGCCTCCGTCGGCAACGCAAACTTATAACCAGACGGAACAAGTTCCGCCGCTAACGTGTTTAACCAATCAACATAAGCCTTCGCATCGTTCCAACTAACGTGGATAAGCGGCTGATTGTCATTCTGCGAAAAACCGGAATTGTTCCAGTTTATATCGGCATATCTACCCAGCTTGCCGTCTTTCATTCCAAGAGAACCATCTCCCTTTTCTGCCTCTGTCCGGTAACCCGTTGCGTTCACAAACGCACGAAACTGTCCCACTGTTACTTCCGTCTCCCCCATCAAAAAACCCTTCGTCAACGTCACCTGATGTTGCGTTTCGATATTTTCATTACGATACTCCTCACTTTCGGGACTGCCCATCATAAACGTTCCCGGCGGGCACCAGTGAAACGCATAATCCACGCCCTTGATAGTGATGACTTTGCGGTCGCCTGCCTTGAGGGTATTGGGGCTAAATGTATTTCGCGGCTTGACATTTGCCAGTACAAATTCACCGCCGTACTGACCGCCCTTTTCCGGTAATTGTGCATCGTTTTCTTTCTTGAATACATAATCCCGCGTTTTGTCGCGGACATATTTATACA
>JAISJZ010000337.1 GCA_031261125.1 Planctomycetaceae bacterium
GTGTTAAACCGTTGACCGTATAGGTTCAAAAGTATGAACACAAATTCAAAAATTGATTTTTGCGAGAGACGCAAGCAAGACCGCTTATAGGACAGGAGCGGTGCGTTTTCAGTACACCGAAAGCATAACGCTGAAGGTAACCGTGTAGATATGCGCAGACGCTCCCTCACGGGAACGTCTAGTTTTTCATAGTTGCTATTGACAATCTCCACCCGATTACTCGGTTGCCTGTGAAAATCACCAATCCGCCTTTCGGCGGCTAAATGAATTGCTGACGTACTCTATTTTAATGTCTGATTTTCTTTATTCGGGTTTCACCGCTTGCGCAAAGAACCCCAGAAATCGCAAGCATTATATCCATTTTAGAAAATACCGCAATGGGGGGCAATATTTTTATATTTTTTTCATCCGGCGGGTGAGGGGATACTTAACGGAATCATACTTTTCCGGTATCACTCGCCCGCCAGTTTTGGCAACTCCATTTACCGTATATCCGCCTTGCCGGGCAACCGGCGGTCAACGGATTTCAGTATCGCCGAGGTAGGAACCTCGACCACTGGCACGCAAAAACAATACCGCAGCGAACTAAACTCGAAAGGAGTCAACCGCATCGGGCTGTTGTTAAAAGTTAAAACACAACGAATGTTCAACGGATGTAATTTTATTCGGAAACCGCTTCATCGGCAAGGGGCTTTTAACGCTCCGAAACCCGTTGTATAATGGCAACGGTAAAAGCGGGAAACTTAACGTTTTTCCGTTCCGTTCTCTATCCGATAGCGAATGTCAGAAATTACAGAATCGGTAACCCGAATGATGCAGGAGTTTGAAAAACTCCCCGGACTAGGCAGAAAGTCCGCCGAACGGATTGCGTATCACCTGCTTAAAATCGATAAAGACGAAGCATTTGCGCTGGCAGATTCTATTCGCACTGTCAAAGAAAACGTCCGGTACTGCGAACACTGTTTCAATTTGACCGAAAACGAACTGTGCGATGTGTGCCGAAATCCGCAGCGCCGGCTAAACCTGCTCTGCGTTGTGGAACAGCCGCGGGACTTGATTGCTTTGGAACAAACGGGACACTACGACGGTTTGTATCACGTTCTTCTCGGTCGGTTGTCGCCGCTCGATACCGTCGGGCCGAAACAACTGACGATTGACGCTCTGATAGAGCGGATTAAGAGCGGAACGTTTAGCGAAATCATAATGGGAACGAATCCGACGGTCGAAGGTGATTCAACGGCGGTCTATATCATTAAGGAACTCGAAGCGATGCGCCCGTCCCTGCCGCAGGAGTTGAAAATTACCCGATTAGCCCGCGGATTGACAACGGGCAGCGATTTACAGTTTGCGAACAATGAAATGCTTGCCGATGCGTTAAGCGGTCGGCAGGAATTACGATAAATGAATTACGCCGTCGTATTAGTTGCCGCCGGTAAAAGCAGCCGATTCGCTTCGGCAACGGAAACACCGGCAATGAAAAAGCCGTTCGTTTTTCTGCGGGGAAAGTCCGTTTGGGTTCACAGTGCCGAAAAGTTTGCAATGCGGAACGATGTCGTTCAGTTGCTCATTGCCGTTGCTCCCGAAGATGTTATTTGGTTTAATGAACGTTACGCGGAAGAGATTCGGCGTTTCAAAGTGACGGTAGTTTCCGGCGGACAGGAGCGGATTGATTCGGTGCGGAACGCATTGGCAGCCATTCGGAACGATGTTGAATTCATAGCGGTTCACGATGCAGCGCGTCCGTGCATTGCCGGAGAACAGATTGAAGCGGTGTTTCGAGCGGCAGCGAAGTACGGAGCGGCACTCTTGGCATCACCGGTTGCCGGTACATTGAAACGGGTTCAAGACGGAACGGTTCAGGCAACGGTGCCGCGGGACGGACTTTGGGAGGCGCAAACACCGCAGGTGTTCCGGCGGGATATTCTGCTGGATGCGTACAGCCGCAGCGGTGATACGGTGCCGACGGACGACGCACAACTGGCGGAAAATGCCGGTAAGCCGGTGCGGCTCGTGCCGTCGAACCGGTGGAATTTGAAAATTACGGAACAGACCGATTTGAAACTTGCCGAATTGCTTTTACAGGAGGTTCTAAAAACCTCCGAATAAAAAAGAGTTTTTAGAATTGCCCTTATGAAAAAAGGTATTACGATATTAGAAGTCCTGTTGGCTTTACTGATTCTCGGCGGAGCGGCAGCGATTTTGGGACAGATTTCCCGGAACGCATTGCGCAACGCTTCCGATGTGCGGGACTTCACCCAAGCCGAACTTCTTGCCGAAAGCATTTTGGCGAAGGTCCGCGTCGGCATTATCGAAATGGAACCGGTAACTGACCAGCCGGTCAGCAACTTCACCGCTTCCGCTTCCGATGATGTGATAGAGGACACGAATGCCGTTGTATCGGGCAGTACCGCCGATGTTCTGTGGTATTACACGCTGGAAGTGAATCAGATTGACGATTACGGTCTCGTGGAATTAGCGGTAACCGTTCGGCAGAACAAGGCAGCGGAGGAGCATCCCGCCGTGTGCCGGTTAGTACGGTGGTTTGCCTTGGAACCGGAAGAAGAGGAAACAAGCGAGTGAAAACGAAGCAACGCTTGATGTCGGCAAAGCGGTAAAAAATGAGGTTAAACTAACAGGAATCTAAGTAACTGCTGATGCCCCGCCGTTTTGCGGCGGGGCTAAATACCCATTGTTCTACTTCGTCTTTATCGGGTCGGACGGTCGTTTCGGCAACTTCTTCGGTTCCTCGTCCATCTGTTTGAGCAACTCCGTGATGCCCCGCTCTAACTGCAAGTCAGTACCTTGCATCATTTCCTTCGGCGGATTATCGACGACAATATCAGGGTCAACGCCGTGTCCTTCAATAATCCAGTTACCGTCTTTGTCGTTCGTTGCCAAAAGCGGTACCGACACGCTGCCGCCGTCCAACAGTTGTCCCCGCGGTGAAATGCCGACTACGCCGCCCCAACTGCGTTTGCCGATAAGCGTTCCCAAGCCCGCTTCCCGGAAATAATGCGGAAAAATATCGCCGTCGCTTGCCGACGTTTCGTTTATCAGGCAAACCTGATGTCCGAACCGGGCGTTGCCGGGATACAGCCGCGGAACATCGCTTGCCCCGCCGAACCGGGTACCGAGCATTTTTTGATTCAGCCGCATTATTATCCACTGTGAAATGTTGCCGCCGCCGTTGTTGCGGACATCAATGACGAGTCCTTCCTTGCGGATTTGCGGATAATACCACTTAATAAATTCATACGCCCCGTTCGCCCCCATATCGGGAATATGCAGATAACCGGCACGCCCTTTCGTCGCTTTGTCAACGATTTCCCGATTGCGTATCACAAAGTCCAAGTACCGCAGTGTACTTTCGTTCATTACCGGTGTAAAAACGATTTTGCGGCTTCCTTCCGACTTCGGTTCCTTATTTACGGTGAACGTTATCGGGTCAGTGCGGTTCTGCAACAGGCGGTACGGATTCTCATCGCCGGTCAATTCGATACCGTCGATTGCCAAAACATAATCGCCGGCTGCCGCATTAACCCCGACTTCCGCCAGCGGACTGCGGTACTTCGGTTCAGAATTATCGCCGCGGTAAATGTGCGCAATTTTGTACCGGTTCGATTTTGTATCCAATTCAAAGGTACAGCCCGGCAGACCGACCGCAGGACGTTCCGGGACAATAAAATCGCCGCCGTCAATGTAGCAATGTCCGATGTTCAATTCCGAAATCATTTCGCTTAACACATAATTCAAATCGCTGCGGTGAGCAACGTAGGGCAAAAGTTCCCGGTACTGACGACCGAGTGCTTCCCAATCGTAGCCGTGCATATTCCGAACGTAAAAATAGTCCCGGTACTTGCGCCAGACCTCGTTGAAAATCTCCGCCCATTCCTGCGAAGGAATCCGTTCGACGTAGAGATTATCCAGTTGCAGGTCGGATACTTTGGAACCGAGTTTCGGTTCCATTGACTTGAACCGGTTCTCGGTATGTGAAATGATTTTGGAGAAGTCCGAAGCAATCGTATAACCGTCGGTCTTATCCAAGAATTGCGATTCTTTGCGTTCTTTCAAATCGAACATAAACAGCCGGGGATTAAACTCGTTTGAACGCCCGTAAAATGCCGGACTGCGGCGGATGTAAAACAACGCCTTATCCGTTGCGGACAGCGAATCATAATTTTCGGCGGAAACCGGGAGCCGGCAGACACGGTGCCAAAGTCCGTCCCAATCAATCCGAATGACAATTTCGGGCTTCGGTACCGCCGGTTGTGCCGGTTGCGCCGCCGGTTGCGCCGCTGGTTGTACCGGCGGGTTAATCGGCGTTGTCGTATCATCAAACTCCGGCGGGAACAGATTCGGCGTGTCTTTGCTCAACGCCAGCGCAAAAATCCCCTGGTCTCTGCTGCCGGCAAAATTCCATTCGACGGAACTGAACTGCGGCGAGAATTCGCGGCGGGAAATGTAATACAAGTATTTGCCGTTCGGGTCCCAAACGGGATTTTTCACATCATACACTGGAAACGTTACCGTTCGGCTGGTGCGGGTCGGTGCTTCCCAGATGTTCAGTTGTCCGAAGCCCTCCGGCGTGTCAACGGTGTAAGCAAGAAATTCTCCGGCAGGCGACCATTCCCCGGCAGAAACACCGCCGTTGGTCTTGGAGTTTGCGACCTCTACGGGAATCCCTTTTTTATAATTATCGAAATCCTTTGTCGGGACAACATACAATTTGCCGTCAGACGTATTTACACACAGAAGCCGGAACAGCGGCGAATACCGCAGATTCGTCAATCGGGCTTTGAATGTTGCTGTCAACTGAATCGGCGGCTTCTCCGCTTTTGCATCTATTAGATAGATTTGGTCTTCGCCGGTTGCATCGGAAATGTACGCAAACATCAAGCCGTCTTTTGCCCAAACCGGTCCCCGCTCGTGTGCGTTGCTCGTGTTGGTAAGATTCTTCGGATAGCCCTTACCCAACGGAACAGAGAAAATATCGCCTCGGCAAACAAGCAAAGCCCGCTTGCCGCCGGGGGCAGCATCGTAATACTCGACATTGCCGCCGACTTTGACCCGTGCCGGACGCTTCGCTAACGCATCTGTCGGGACGGTAATTTTGAGTTTCTTAAAACGGTTTTCTTCTTCTCCCTTGTTTTTGCTGCGGGCTGCTTGATACACGACCAATTCGCCGCCGAGTTCATACACGATTTGTCCGTTTTTCGGGTCGCCGGATGCCCAGCGCACGTCCCACGTTTTTTCGTCAGTACATTGGGCGATTTCGCCGGTTTTGACATTGTATTCAAACAGGTTGAGCGTTCCGGTGCGGTCAGACGTGAAGTAAATTGTTTCCTCGTTGAGCCAAATCGGTTCCCGTTCCGTGCGGACGTTTTCGTCGAGCCGTTTCGTTTCTTTCGTTGCCAAGTCAAAAATAACGAGGTACTGCGCCCAGCCGCCTTCGTAGCGTTTCCAAGAACGGAAGTCCCGGAACAGCGGCGAATACACGAGTTTTTCCCCGTCCGGCGAAAAATCGCCCGCCCCGGCAGCCGGCACACCAACTTTCTCCGGCAGCCCGCCTTTGAGCGGGACGGTGTAGAGTGTGCCGAGTTCTGTAACGGAGTTGGAATCCCTTACTGAACGAAAGAGAATGTTTTTGCTGTCGGGAGTCCAACCGTACACGAGGTTGTCATAACCGCGGCGCGGCGGATTGGGACCGCTTGTCGGATAGAATGTCAGTTGTTTCGGTTCTCCGCCGCCGGAAGGTATTACATAGACCTGTTCTCCGCCGTCGTATTGACCGGTGAAGGCGAGCCATTTGCCGTCAGGGGAGAATTTCGGAAAGACCTCTTGTCCTTCGTGGGCAGTCAAGCGGACGGCAACGCCGCCGTTGGACGCAACTTTCCAGATGTCGCCGGCATAGCAGAACGCAATTTGTTTGCCGTGAATATCGGGAAAACGCAGCAGTTTTGTGCCGCTGTCTTTTTTCGTTTCCTTCGGCTTGTCCGCCGCCGAGGCACTTCCCGTGAAGAGAAGAACTGCCAGCCCCCAAAATACAATTCTATGAAGAATTCCGCACCGCATCGTTGAATTGCCGTTAAAGTTAAAGTATCTTGCCCACTATCTCTATTTTAACTTATTTTTTGCAACTTGTGAAGATTTTTGAGAAATTGGTTTATAAAGTATAAAAAAATGTTATACTCTTTGTCCGTTTCTCCCTTTCCCTTGCTTTTATGAAACTTCTGACTTATCCTCATCCGGTTTTGAAATACAAGTGCAAGCCGTTGAAAAAAATCGACCAAGAATTGCGGGACATTGCCGCAGAAATGTTTGATTTAATGTACTCTTCCGAGGGCGTAGGACTTGCGGCGAATCAAGTCGGTCTGCCGTATCAACTGTTCGTAATGAACGATACCGGCGATAAGGAAAAGAAAGAATCGGAACATTGTTTTATCAATCCGGTTATTCTGAAACGCAAAGGGCGGGTAGCGGACAACGAGGGCTGTTTGAGTTTTCCAGATGTCCGTGCCGACGTGATTCGGGCGGAGTCCATTGAGTTTGAGGCAATCACGTTGAGCGGCGAAACGGTGCGGTTCAACTGGAAGGGGCATCCGGCGCGGGTGGTGCAGCACGAGACCGACCACTTGCACGGCATCGGTTTTGTTGACCGGTTGTCGTCAACGGCGTTGCTTGAAATTAGAAAAACGCTGCAAGATTTGCAAGCCGTGTTTGAAGGCGACCAGCGTCTCGGTTTCGTACCGTTGAATGTAGAGATAATGGAGCAACTTGCCGAATTGGAACAGAAACGGTGCTGAAACGGTTCGGCTTGACACGCCGACGTGTTCGTTGTAGAATTCCGCGCAGAATGTTTTAACTCACTGTCCCCCGAATATATTTTCTGTATCCCCCTGATGGAAATTGCCCCCTTCGCCGCACTGCGGTACAACCTGAATAAAGTCGGAAACCTCAACAACGTCATTGCGCCGCCCTACGATGTCATTGATGACGCAATGCAGGAGGAACTTTGTGCTCAACATCCGAACAACGTCGTCCGGCTGATTCTCGATAAGATGCTGCCGGCGGACGATGCCGAAAATAACCGCTACACCCGCACCGCCAAAACGCTTGCCGATTGGAAAGAAACCGGTGTGTTGCAGCGGGACAAAAAACCGGCAATTTACATCTATCATCAGGAGTACACTGCCGCGGGCAAAAAATATGTCCGTAAGGGATTTATGTGCCGGTGTAAAGCGGTGCCGTTTGGGCAAGGAATGGTCTATCCGCACGAAATCACGATGAGCGGTCCGAAAATGGACCGGCTGATGCTCACAACGGCGTGCAAAACGAATTTCAGTCAGGTGTTCGGTCTGTATCCCGACGAAACAAACACGGTGCAGAACACATTGGAAGAAGCAGCCGAAAAACTCCATCTGCCTGTGTATGAGGCGGCAGACCGTTTAGGCGTTATTCACAAGATGCAGGTGTTGGACGATGCGCAGGCGGTAGCGGCAGCGGTGAAAGCGATGGCACCGAAACCGATTTTTATCGCCGACGGACATCACCGGTATGAAACGGCTTGCAACTACCGGCAGCAGATTGATGATATGGGCTTGTTGACATCCGACCATCCGGCGAATTATGTCCTGATGGTTTGTATCGCAATGGACGACCCCGGCTTAATTGTGATGCCGACGCACCGGTTGTTCCCCGGTCTGCCTGCGCTGACAAGCGAAGAATTGAAGCAAAAAATCAAACCGTGTTTCACCGTTGAGGCAGTCGGCAGCGGGGCAGACGATGCGCTCAAAGTTTGGCAATTTATCGAAGAGCAAAACCGGCAGGACGCAATAGGTCTTTACACCGCCAAAGACGGAAAATGGCTGCTCACAACGCTCACGCCGGAAGGAAAAGAGCGGATGCACACCGTCGCGTGGGAGCATCACCCGGAATGGCAGGAACTCGGCGTGAGTTTGCTGCATCATTTAATTGTCGAAACGCTGCTCGGTCAAAAGGATTATCCGAAACCGAATTACGTTCACTTGGTTGAGGAAGTTGCCGCCTGCTTGAAAAACGGGCCTGACTCCTATCCGTTAGCCGCATTGGTACAGCCGGCGACGGTACAGCACATCAAGACAATAAGTTTGCTCGGCGACCGGATGCCGGCGAAGAGTACCTATTTTTATCCAAAACTCATCGCCGGATTCGTGTTCAATCCGCTGGAATAATCCTGAATCTTATTTGCCGAGAACCCAGTGAATCATTTCCTTGATTTTGATTTTACCTTCTTCGGCAACTTGGGCAACGGTTTTAGCAGAGTCCTTCACGAATTGCTGACCGAGCAGTGTCCGTTCGGCAAAGAATGATTTCATTTTACCGTCGATAATCTTCTGCTGAATGTTCTCCGGCTTTTTGGCGAAGGACGCGTCGGCTTTCGCCTGTTCGAGAACGAAGTTCCGTTCCCGCTCCACCACGGCGGGGGGAACATCGCCTTCGCTCAATGCTTCCGGTTTCATTGCAACGACGTGCATCGCAATATCTTTACCGAGGACGCTGTTATCGCCTTCGAGCGGCAAAACAGCAGCGGCGGCAAAATCGTGATGGACATAAGCACCGGTCGGTCCCTCAATCCGCACCAGCCGGGGCAGCCGGAATACTTCACGGATTTTGTTGACCTGTTCGTCAAACACTTGTTTGAGTGTCGTACCGGGCTTTCCGGGATACGGCTGGGCGAGCAACTCCTCGGCGGTCTTTGCTCCGGGACCTTTTGCCAGTTGCTCCGCCAGCGCATTGCTTAACGCAACGAATTCTTCCGTTTTGGAAACCGGTGCGCTTTCGCACAGCAGTTCGACCATTGCGGTAATATTTTTATCGGTGTCAACGTAGAGGGAGATGCGTCCCGCTTCGGTGACCCGGTCTGTGCGTCCCGCCATTGTTTTGGCTCCTGATTTCCGCAGGATTTCGACGGCGAGGTCTTCATTTCCCTCGGCTTCGATGAGGGCGCGTTTACAATCCATCATCGGAAGACCGGTCTTATCGCGGAACGCTTTTACTTGGGCTGCTGATATTTCCATTAGTAAGTGGTTGGGTTGAGAGTAGTGAGGTTGCAGATGGTTTGTCCGTTATCGACCGGCGATTTCGTTCTGGATGCCCGCCTCTTTGCGCCCTTCTTCAATCGCATCGGCAAGACACCGGCAAATCACTTCAATCGAACGAATCGAATCGTCGTTGCCCGGTACCGGCAAATCAATCAAGTCCGGGTCGGAGTCCGTATCAATCAACGCCACCGTGATAATGCCGAGTTTCCGTGCTTCTTCGACGGCGTTGTGTTCCTTCTTCGGGTCAATGATAATCATCGCTTCCGGGAACCGGTTCATTTCCCGGATACCGTTCAGGTTCCGGTACATCTTCTTGTACTCCCGTTGCAGCGAGGACTGCATCTTTTTAGAGTAGGTGTTCAGCAGTTCGCCGGTGATAATTGTTTCGAGTTCCCGCAACCGTCCCAGCCGGCTGCGAATTGTTTGGAAGTTGGTGAGTGTTCCGCCGAGCCAGCGTTCGGAAACGTAGGGCATACCGCAACGTTCGGCTTCGCGTTTCATCGTTTCGGTCGCTTGCCGTTTCGTGCCGACGAAGAGAATCAAACTGCCTTGAGCGGCAACTTGTTTCAGGTATTTTTTCGCCCGAAGGATACCGCGGACGGTTTCCCGAACGTCGATGATATGAATGAGTTTGCGCCGTCCGTAAACGTAGGGGCGCATTTTGGGGTTCCAAAGAGCGGCGCGGTGTCCGAAGTGAACGCCGGCATCAATCAGTTCTTGAATCGAGACAGGAGCGGGAGCGGGAGACATTTTTGTCCTTTCTGCGAAACGGTTCCCGGCTGCGGCGACATAGCCGCTCGGCAAAACAACAGCACACCGGCACTACCGGCGTTGCGGAAACGTTTCAAAACGGTTAACGAAGTGGAAATTCAGGACTTCGCATTATAATTGAATTTTGCGGACTGTCAACTAGGCAGTGCGGCACCGCAAATTCAATAATTCACCTCCAAACATATCTGCCGCCTTGCATAGAAAATCGTAACACTTTACAATGACACCGTTCCTTCATCATAAAAATATCAAATCTCAGACGTTGTAAGGTATAACCCCGAAGTGAAAAAATCTTTTCCATCTGTTTGACATGATTCGCTATAAAATCATTACGATCTTCTTTTTGCTTTTCGTTTTTACGTTTGGCTCTCGTATTATGTTGCACATGGGTGATTGGTTGGGAAGAGTAACTGTACGTCGTTTGGTGTTGTTTTCCGAGAAAGACGTTCAGGCAGAACCCGTTGAAATTTCTAAAAACGAAATAAACACCGAAAATAATCCGTTGCAAAATACTGCGACTCCGCCTGCCGAACATCTTAACATCGCAAAAAGAGCGATCCATCGGATAGAGACCGAATTCAGCGATGAATTCCCGAAAAAAATGCGGTTTGTTGAAATTTATGGTGCTTTTCAGCGTCTCTTGGACAAAAAAACGGTGGAGGATGTTGATAAGGGACGTGCTATTACTAAAGAGTCACATCATTTTTTGCATTTCCCCTACTCTTCTAATCGTTACGACAAGAAGAATTCCCCTGCAAAATTGGTTATTGGTTTTAATCACTTTTTGAATCAACTGAATATGCCCTTACTTTATGTCCAAGTTCCACACCGTATCAATCCGCAATCGAATGATCTGCCGTATGAAATGGTGGACTACGAGAATCCCGCAACAGATGATTTACGACAACAATTGGAATCGAACGGAATAGCGACACTTGATTTAAGGGAAGAAATCTTTAAGGATAATCTCGATTGGGATACGCTCTTTTTCCGAACAGATCATCATTGGAGAATCGAAACGGCTTTTTGGGCGCACTGCAAAGTGATTGAAAAGTTAAACTCACAATTCCATTGTGGTTTGGATTCGGACAATTATTATAGGGATATTCAAAACTACGAACGGATTGAGTCAAAAAATCCCTTTCTCGGCTCGCAAGGAAAACGAGTGGGGCGTTACTATGCAGGAGTCGATGATTTCTCTTACTTGTTACCCAAATTCGAAACGAATTTACGTGTCAAAATTACCAAGAGAAATGCGGAAGAAGAACTAAACGGTTCTTTTCAAGATACAATCTTCAAAAAGAAATTCATCGAATCTACCGATGTTGCGGAAAATCAATATGCAGTCTATTTTGGGGGGAATTATCCGAAAATCGAAATCATCAATTCCCAAGGAAAGGGAAGTATTCTCATTATCCAAAATTCCCACGGACGTCCCTTTTCTGCTTTTATGACACAGTATTTTCAAATAACAGTAATTGTCGATTTAAGACATTTTCAAGGTTCGCTACGTGATTTTATTTCAAAAAATTCTTTTGATGTCGTACTGATTATCTATGACTCAGTTACCATAATGGGCACCGACCCTAAGATGATGTTCGACCGATTGCAAGAATAAAATTTTTTCCTATTTCAAGATGCTATTTTCGAGCGAAATTTTCCTATTTGCGTTTTTACCGACGGTTTTGTTCGTCTATTATGTTCTGCTGCGCCGCCGGAATTTGCGGAATTATTTCCTGCTGCTTTCGAGTCTCTTTTTTTACGCTTGGGGCGAGCCGTGGTTTGTGTTTGTGATGATCGGTTCGATCATCGGAAACTGGTATTTCGGGCTGCTCGTCGATAAAGTTCGGGAAAATTCGCTGAAATCCCGTGTCGTCATTACGGCAATGCTCGTGTTCAACTTGAGCATTATTTTTGTGTTCAAATATCTGATGTTCGCGCTTACGAACATCAATTCGCTCTTCGGAACGGAAATTGCGGTTCCGAGAATTATCCTTCCTATTGGAATTTCGTTTTTTACATTCCAGGCGATTTCTTACGTTATCGACATTTATCGCAAACATGGAGAAGCCCAAAAGAATCCGTTGAATGTCGGACTTTACATTTCTCTTTTTCCGCAGTTGATTGCCGGTCCGATTGTTCGATACGAAACGGGAGTGTTTTCCGTTTAGGGGCGTTTTACGCCGCAGAGTGCAGTTCCGTAACCCTTTGTTTTTCAATGCTTTGCCACCGATTTGCCTTGTAAAGGCATCGCAAGAGCAGCATGTC
>JAISJZ010000388.1 GCA_031261125.1 Planctomycetaceae bacterium
CACTTACTTGTCCCGTGAGTCAATGACGAAGAAGTTCGATGCCGACCGTAATCAGGGGCGGAACATCGACACAAAATTTGAAACGCGGTTTTCCGTCGGTTCCTACTTAGCGCATCAGGGCAACAAATTTGTCGAACGTTTCGATGCAAACAGTTATATTGCAATTAGTACGGCGATTGACAATTACGATTTGGGCAGCACGCCGGAGGAGTTGCAGAAAAACCTTCGCCGGTCAATGTGCCGATGGCTGATTTTGAGTTTCAAGACCGATTGGCTGTTTCCGCCGGACTTGACAAAGGAAATTGCCGATGCGCTGCTCGGTCTAGGCAAACGGGTGAATTACTGCAACATTCCGAGTGTCGGCGGACACGATTCGTTCCTTTTACCGGAGAATTTCGAGTTATATGGAGGAATGATACGCAACTTTTTGGACAGCGTTTCGTTTGAAAAGAACGAAGACGATGTTTTACCCTTTGCGCATCCTGACCGGCTGGATTACGAACAGATTTTGGACTTAATACCGAAAGGAGCGAAGGTTCTCGACTTGGGATGCGGCAAAGGCGGACTGCTGGCACGGCTGAAACTGAGGGATACCGTGAACGTGCTGGGCATCGAAATTAAGGAACAATACGTTTTTCAATGTATTGAACGCGGCATTGATGTCGTGCAGCAAGACCTGAACGACGGTTTGAAACCATTCGGCGATAAACAGTTTGACTTCGTTGTTCTGTCGAAGACACTGCAAACGGTAAAAGACGTTGAATTCGTGCTGAATGAAATGCTGCGTGTCGGAACACGCTGCATTGTCAGTTTTCCGAACGTCGGGTATTACGCTCACCGCAAACGGCTGGCGGAAGACGGGCTTGCTCCGTGTCCCGACCACGGTTCAGATGCGGTAACGTGGTACAACACGGATGATACGCGGTACTTAACACTTTCGGACTTTGAGAACTTTTGTGTTGAGAAAGGGTTTCGTATTCACCATTGTATTCCGCTGGATACCCGGCAGCATAAACCGGTAGAGAGCGGTCCCAATTTGAATGCTGATGTCGTTATTGTCGTCATCAGCGGTTAACGCAATTATTGGTACTTCTAAAAAACTCTTTTTTTGAGGAGTTTTTAGAAACTCCCTATTCAATCAGTTTAGTCCGATGGATACACTTTGGGCTCCTTGGCGGATGGCGTTTATCGCCGAAGATGATGCCGCCCGTGATGAACGCAACGCACTAAACAATGTTCAAGTTGGTGAAAATGCCGACCCGGACTGCTTTCTGTGTCAAGCGGTTTTTGACGAATCACGGGACAAACAGCGGCACGTTGTCTGCCGAACGGAATTAACCGTTACGGTCTTAAACCGGTTTCCGTATAATAACGGACATTTGCTCGTTGCGCCGCGATGCCATTGCGGACGGTTAGACCAATTAACCGATGCGGAAAAATCGGAACTTTTGCAGGAAATTGACCACTGGACAAGCATACTGGAAAAAGTAATGAATCCCGACGGATTCAACATCGGTCTGAATCTCGGACGTTCCGCCGGTGCCGGACTTCCGGGACATCTTCATTGGCATATTGTCCCGCGGTGGAACGGCGATACAAATTTTATCACCGCCGTTTCATCGGCAAAAGTCATTCCGCAGTCGCTCGATGCCCTGTGGGAATTGCTGGTACGGTTTTCAGCAGAAACCGGATAATTGCTTTTTCCTCCGTGTTTCGTAAAATAACATAATGGGATTAAACGACACGCCTTCATCGAACCGGATTCATATCGGCTTCTTCGGGCTGCGCAACGCCGGAAAGTCCTCACTCGTCAATGCAATTACCGGTCAGGAACTCGCCGTTGTTTCCGAAATGAAAGGAACAACCACCGACCCGGTGTTCAAGGCGATGGAACTGCTGCCGCTCGGTCCCGTGATGATTATCGACACGCCGGGATTCGACGATGAAGGGACACTCGGAGAACTGCGCGTCCGAAAAGCAAAGCAGGTTCTTAACAAAACAGATGTTGCCGTGCTGGTTGTTGACATCCAAGAGCGTCCCGTTTTTGCGTCCCGTTTTGAGAAGCAGTTAGTCAATCTATTCCAAGAAAAACAAATTCCGTTTATCGTTGCCATAACGAAATGTGATTTGCACAAGCGGTGTGATGCTGTTGTTTCGCTGCCGTCTGTTGCTTATCGTTATCCTGCAATCGGTGTTTCCGCAAAAACCGGTTCTCATATTAAAGAACTGAAAGAACGTATTGCCGCTCTTGCTCAAACCGAGGAACCAAAATTAAGAATTGTCGGCGATATAATTCATCCGTCGGACTTTGTTGTGCTGGTCGTTCCGATTGACAAGGCCGCACCGAAAGGCCGGCTGATTTTGCCGCAGCAGCAAACGATTCGGGATATACTTGAAGCAGACGCAACGGCGGTATTGTGCAAGGAGTATGAGTTAAAAGAAACACTTGAAAATCTTGCAAAGAAGCCGCAACTTGTGATAACCGACAGTCAGGTTTTTGCGAAGGTTGCCGCAGATACTCCGCCGGACGTTTTACTTACTTCATTTTCGATTCTCTTCGCCCGGTACAAAGGTTCGCTGATTCCATCCGTCCGCGGAGCAAGAACCCTCGACGAGTTGAAGGACGGCGATACGGTGCTGATAGCCGAGGGCTGTACGCATCATCGGCAATGCGATGACATCGGTACAGTCAAGTTACCGCGGTGGATTCGCAATTATGCCGGCAAGGAGGTAAAGTTTGAATTCACGTCCGGTACGGAATTTCCCGACGAATTGAAACAATACAAATTGGTGATTCACTGCGGCGGCTGTATGCTGAACGAACGGGAAATGAAGTACCGAATGAAATGTGCGGCTGACCAGAATGTTCCGATTACCAATTACGGCATTGCGATAGCATTTATGCAGGGTATTTTGAAACGGACGTTGCAGCCGTTTCCCGGTATCCTTGCGGAATTGGAATAGAAGTGCTTATTCTTCCTAGGAATAAAATAATGACAATACTCCTTTTCAAGCGTTTTGTTTCTTGCGGGTTTCTGCTTTCAGCGGTAATGCTGTTTGCTGCCGAGGCGGATTACGCCAAAGATGCCGCATCGACACAGATGAGTGCCGCCGATGTTCTATTCCTCACGGACGGTGTTGACGGCATCGGACAGTCCGGTGTACCGGGACCATTGTGCGTCTTCGGACGCAATGCCGCTGCCGTCATTGCCGGTAAAGAAGGCAACACCAGCGGTCCCCTTGTTGCCGCTGCCAAATACAAAGACGGACGCGTTGTTGCTTTCGGACACGACGGCTATTTGAGTAAAACGGCACTATCCCAATTCGGCGGACAAACACTGCTTAAAAATATTCTCCGCTGGCTGGCGCAGAACAAAAACGATGTCCGCATTGCCGTTATCGGCAATCCGGCATTCGCCGAATATATTAAAGAACTCGGCTATTCCGTTCAGCCGGTTAACCGGTTAACAGACATTAAGGACAATGCACAAATCATTGTTTTGGACGGCAGCCGCATCACGGAACAACAGGTTTCGGAGTTGGAAAAATTCATTACCAACGGCGGCGGGGTGCTGACTGCTTCGCTCGGCTGGGGCTGGCTGCAAGTGTCCGGCAAAACGGACCTGCAAACCGAACACGGCGGCAACTTGCTTTTGGCACCGTTGGGAATTGTTTGGGCAGACGGTTCTTTTACAGCACCGGCACAGAAGGACGGCAAAAATTTCTTTCCGGTGAGCAAACCGGAAACACTGCAATACCTGAACGTCAGCACCGCCGTTCAGGTATTGCAGGACTCAGAAAAAAAGAACAGCCCGCTGCCGAAAAACGATGCCGCTCAAATTACGGCAACTCTCGTCCGCGGGATTCAGTCAATACCCGAAACACAATCGGAAATCTTCGTACCGTTGCGTCCGCTAACGCAGCGAACCGTTGTGCCTTCGCCGGAAAACAAAATTAAGTGGGAAACAATGCCGCTTGATGCTCTCGCCGTTTCTTTGCAAACGGAACAATACCTAAAAAAACAGGATGGGACGGGCAAACACAAAATTCCCGCCGCTAATCCGTTGCTGGCAGCCGCCGAAAGTTTTCCCGGTGCGGTGCCGAAAGATGCGAAAACGCTCAACAAGACATTCCAAATTGATACGTCCGTCCCCGATTGGCGTTCTTTGGGCTTGTACGCTCCGCCGGGACAGACAATCACTGTGAAAATTCCGAAAGAGTTGATAACGCCGAGGAACCGGCGGTATCTCGGCGTGCGTATCGGCTGTCATTCGGATACGATTTGGCATTTGAACGAATGGGACCGGTACCCTGAAATTACGCTTACAGTTCCGTTGCAGACGGAAGAAACGAAAATTGTCAATCCGTTCGGCGGTTTGGTGTATATTACGGTGCCGCGGAATTACGATAAACGGACAATTTTTGTCGAAGTTTCCGGTGCGGTCGAATCACCGTATTTTGTTCTCGGCAAAACAAGTGTCGAGGAATGGAAAGAGAATATCCGAGACACTCCCGCTCCGTGGGGGGAATTGGCATCGGATAAACTGGTTCTTTCCGTGCCGTCGCGGTATCTTCGGACATTGGACGACCCCGATAAAGTGATGGAGTTCTGGAATGAAGTTTTGGACTGGGATGCCGACTTGTGCGGACAGCCGAAGGAACGTGTCCGACCTGAACGAATTACCTGCGACCGGCAAATCAGTGCGGGCTATATGCACTCCGGCTATCCGGTGATGACTTGGATGGACGTTGAACCATATTTTCTTTCGTTGAAGGACAACCCGAATAAGGGCTGGGGCTTCTTTCACGAATTTGGACATAATCATCAGGCAAGCGATTGGACGTTTGACGGAACCGGCGAAGTAACGGTCAACTTGTTCGCGCTGTACGTCTTTGAAAAGATATTTAATCTTAAACCGGCACAAGCCCAAGAGAAAGCCCTCGGCAGCGGACATTCTCCAACTGCCCGGAAAGCAAAGCGGGAAAAATACTTCGCCGACGGTTCGCCGTTTGAAAAATGGAAGTCCGACCCGTTCCTTGCGTTGATAATGTACACCGACTTGCAGGAGAAATTCGGCTGGGAACCGTTTAAGAACGTGTTCCGTGAATATCGGCAACTAAAACCGGAGGAACGCCCGAAAACTGATGATGACAAGCGGGGACAATGGCTGATGCGGATGTCGCAGGAAGTGAAGCACAATCTTTCCGGCTATTTCGACCGCTGGGGTGTACCGGTACCGCAATGGGCGAAAGATGCCGTCAAGGATTTACCGGAATGGAATCCGTATTAGAAATTTCCCACTATTCATTAGCACAATGATTTACTACTTTGAAGGTGAAAATTTATCACAAGACCCGCTCCACGGATATATTCCGTTTTCATCCGCCGTTGACGGCATCGACGATGTTTCCGAACGGGACATTATTGATTCGCCGTGGGTACAGCGTCTTCGGCAGATACATCAACTTCAAACGGCGTGGCTGGTTTATCCGACTGCCGAACACACCCGGTTCCAACATTCGCTCGGCGCAATGCACTTGGCGAGCCGGACTCTGAACCAACTCTATCCGTCTTTGGCAGACGTTTGCAAAGAAACCGGGGAAAAATTGCCGGGCAGGTCCTACCTTGAATCGTTGGTGCGGATGGCGGCATTACTTCACGATGTAGGACACGGACCGTTTGGGCATTTTTTCGATGCAAAATACCTGTCCCGGTTCGGTTTGAATCACGAACGCCTCGGTGCCGAAATTATCCGAACGGAAATCGCACCGCTGCTGACGCAAATCCGGCGTAATCCGCTCGGTGAACTTGCAGAAAACGAAATCCTCGACCCGGAACAAATTGCGTTTCTCATCGTTCGCCCGACCGGACACGACAGCGAATTTCCGCTTTGGCTCCGCCTGCTGCGGTCTCTGTTCTGCGGACTTTATACCGTTGATAATATGGATTTCGTTCTGCGCGACGCTTTTATGACCGGGTTCAGTACCAAAGTGTTCGACATTGACCGGCTGCTGCACTACTCGTTCTTTACAAAAAAAGGACTGACGGTTCACCAAAAGGGGTTTGCTACGCTGACCCGGTTTTTAACTGCCCGCGCCGAATTGTTCCGCAGCGTATATTTTCACCGGACGGTTCGGGCAATCGACATCTTTTTGGGTGAGTTGTTCCGGGATAGTTGCGATTTGATTTTTCCGAACGGCAACGATACCGGTAAAGCCGGGAACCCGCTGGATAATCTTACGGACTACCTGCGTTTTACGGAATGGTCATTCTTGACAGATGTTGCCCATTGGGAACATTCGGATAACCCGAAAAAGCGGGAACTTGCAGGCAAGTGGAATGAATTTTTGACCCGGCACATTCCGCTGCATTTAGCCGCCGAAACGACGACGCTGTATTTAACCGGACAGCGGGAACAAACGACGATATTCAGCAATGCCGAAATGTTCCGGCAAGCCGTGATTGCCCAACTGCCGGAACCGTTGCGGAACATTCCGTTTGAGGTTGATATTGCCCGGCACTTGCACCGTCCCGATTCGCACCAAACAACAGCGGAGCAAAATTTCATTTACGATTCGTTAACGAACCGCGTCCGCTCTTTGGAAGAAGAAGAGTTGTTCCAACATATTCCGCAGAGTTATCGGATATGCCGGATTTATACGAAGATTACGGAACACATTCCGCTGCTGGCGCAAGCGTTGGAAAAACTTATCAGCAGCAGCGGACAAGACGACGATACTAATATGTAATTAAAGCCGCGGCAGATTTCCTTATTCCATTAAAAAACCGTACCCATAAACCTTCGGCTTAATTTGTTCCGCCAAAAATTTCAGCGCATCTTTTTTTAACGATTTGTCGAGTTAATCGTCAAGTTGGCAGATTTGCGGATATTTTTCGCTTCTGTCTTTAACACCGGCATAAAGTAAATCGAAAAGCCGGGATTCGATTGCATCACGATTTTCTTTGATAAAGGCATTTTGCGAGTCCCATTTTTTGATTGGAATAGTTCCTTTTTTGAAGGAAAGAATAGATTGTCCCAAAAGAATATACCCTTCTCGATAAAGGGCATTACGCAAACAGAAACTATCTTCATTTTTTTCTGAAACGAAATGTACATTGATACTAAAATTTGCTGTGCGAGCGCAACGGTAGTCAGCAACAAGCAACTCATCGACAAGTTGCGTTACCTCATTTTTAATTGTTTCTCTGTTCATAGCAAAAAAGGGAATAGTGTTAGAATTCTGATAATCGCACCAATTCTTCGTCCATTTCATTATGTTCGATGCCGTATTGCGCTATTGGTTATCTTGATACACAATTTTTCCGTTTTCTTTCACCCACGTTTCGGTAAAACCGACGTGTGAAATGGCGTTAGAACTTCGGTC
>JAISJZ010000031.1 GCA_031261125.1 Planctomycetaceae bacterium
ACGGAAATATTTTACTCCCTGACCGATGGTCGGTCAAGGCAATTTTAACCCTCAACCTTTCGGACGTTTATACCTTATTCAAACACTTTTTTGGCCTAAATAATGCCATCCACCCCTACGAGAGGATTTGTCGTTTCTGTTGCCGTGATATTCACCATATTCACCGGCTCGTTAATTTTTCCGGTTGGTGCTGTTGTTTCCGTTGTTTCACTGCGCCAACCGGAATTGTCAGGATTGTGCGCAGCAATCAGCGATTGAGCGATTGGTTGTTCGATAATTTCTTGTTGTTCGGCAACGGTTAAAAAATGCGCCAACCCGAACAAACTGACGCTGCTGGACGGCGCGACCGGCAACAGGAACCGGGGCAGCACAACCGCGATAAGCAAAAACCGAACCTGCGCCGAAATGCGTTTGCCGAAAATCAGCAGCACACCGCAGACGGGCAAAGCAAGGATTGAACCTTGTAACGATGTCCGCAGAATGTTGAAAAACGTTTCGTTGACAAATGTTTCATTGATCATCGTTTTTTCTCCGTTGTTTCGGGGTTTTCTGTTTCGCGTTTTTCTGTTCTTTGTCAATCAACTCTTGCAAACGGTCGAGCGTCTCTTGAGTAACTTTTCCTTCACGGACAAAATGGACGAGCAGCGCATCGGTATTGCCGTGAAAGAGACGTTGAAGGAACGACTTGCCTTCCGCCCGCACGGATTTTTCGCGGGACACGAGCGGCGAATAAATGTAGTAATTGCGCACCGGTCGGGTTTGCAGGACACCTTTTTGCACAAGCCGGGTGAGAAGTGTCCGAACCGTTTGATGATTCCAGTTGGTTGACGGTGTCAGTGCGTCGATCACTTCGGCAGCCGTTGCCTCACCACGCGACCAAACAACCTCCATCACCCGCCATTGGGCTTCTGAAATTTCGTAATTGGGCATAACCATTTTCTCCTTTATTGGAACTGTTTAACTATTTATGTGGTTATTCTAACTACAAATGTAAATTATGTCAAGAGGGGTTGAAAGAGGGGTTAAAAGATTTTTTTTCGGAAAATTTATTTTGCCAAGAGAGTAATTGTTTGTATGCGGTACGCAGGAGTCGATAATCAGAACCAAGAAAAAGAGCCGGGCGATATTGAAACATTTCGGTTCAATAACGTTTGGCGGATGGGAGTGACGCGGTTTAACGGCGGTGATGATTGACCGCAGTGAAGGACCGGCGTAAAATGTCCGTGAAAACCTGTGCGCATTCCTGTACTCCGGCAACGGTGTGTTTGCCGTAAGTATTTGTATTTACAATGATTTGCAGCAATAGGTTCGAGTCCTCACGGGTAATGATGTTGTTCCGCTTCGTCTTCTTTCTCGTCGTTTGTACTTTGACCGTGTCCGCCGCGGAAATGCCGTGGACGAAATCCGCAAGCGTCCGCTGGACGGACGTTCCGCTCGGCGAATCACTGTCCCGGTTTGCTGCCGCCCAAAATATCGGTATCCTGCTCGACCGCCGTATCGACCCGGCACAAACAGTGAATTTTCAAGCAGAGGGTCAGCCGTTGAAAGAAATCCTGAACCGGTTCGCCGATATGCAAAAATCAGGATGCTGCTTCACCGGTTCAACGGTCTATGTGTGTCCGAAAGAAACGGCAAACCTGCTGCCCGCGGTGTTTGCCGAAAACCGTAAAACAATTCAAACGCTTCCCGTTCGGCAGCGCGCCGTGTTCCGCCGCAATGTGTCGTTAACCGTTCCATTCTTGGGGGAACCGAAGAAAATACTGCAAGAGTTAGCGGACAAGAACAAACTGCGCTGGAAGAATCTTGATATTTTGCCGTTTGATGTTTGGGACGAAAAACACTTCATTAACGTTCCGTTTGATGAATTGCTGACAGTTTTACTTGCCGGTTTTGCGATGACATTTCAAATCGAGCCGGACGGTCAAACGCTGATGCTGGTTCCGTTTGCCGACCGGAAGTTGGAACCGATTATCAACGGCGAAGAACCGCCGGCACCGTCTGCGGCTCGCAGCGGGAAAATACCGTTATCGCAGCGGCGGTTCACGTTGAAGATTGAAGACAAACCACTAAACGCCCTTTTGACAATGCTGTCGCAGCACCTCGGTCTGACATTGGAATTAGACAAAGATTCTCTGGCAGCAAAAGGGATTGCAGCGGATGCCCGTGTTTCGTTTGATGTGAAAAACGCAACGGTACAGGAATTGTTCCGGGCTGCTCTAAAACCGCTCAAATTGGAATTCCGTATCAGCGGCGAAACACTCACGGTTAGATGATTTAATCATCCGTTCTCCAATTTATTGTTTTGCTGTTTGACTTTTTCCGTCAAAGAACACGGCTTGAATCATCAGCAGGATTGCACCGCAGACGAGCATCGAATCGGCAATGTTAAAGTTCGGATACGGATACGAACCGAGCATCACAAGAATCCAATCCCGAACGGCATACACCGGGTCGCCGATGTTATGCAGTTTATCGCTGTAATGCCAAACGAGACCGTGCCAGCCGAGGCGGTCGTAAAAATTACCGATGATGCCGGCGGTAATCAGTCCGAGCGTAAAGACGAGAAACCGGCTTTTCTTGGCAGAGTGAAACAGCCAGATAAAAATTCCGAACAGGGCGATAACAGAGAACACGGCGAACAATCCGCTGCGTCCCTGTCCCATTCCGAACAATGCTCCTTGATTCAAACTCGTTTGAAAGCCGAAAACACCGTCCCAAATCCAATAGACGGCGTTACATTCCGGTTCTTCTTTCCATCGGTACTCACCGGGCAGACCCAGCGCGGCGAAGACGGCGTACTTGCTCGCTAAATCGGCAAACGTACCGGCAACGGCAATAAAAACGAAAAGAATGATGTTAATGAATTGACGCTTTTTCATAGAAATATCGGCTTAATACATTACTCTGTCTTCCTTTTCATTCCAAAGGTGAAACAACTCGGCGCACTCTTTTCTATCAATGATTTCGGGATGCAGCAGCGGACTGTCGGCACTGCCTTCCATCAGTTGATAAATGAACAAGTCGTCAAAATTGCCGATGGCGGAATCGTGCCGGTCAGCACCGAAATACAACTTGCGGATGCCCGCCCAATGAATGGCAGCCAAACACATCGGACACGGCTCGCAAGTGCTGTAAATTTCGCAGTCCGGGATGTGAAAGCGTCCGAGTTTTGCCGTTGCTTTACGGATGGCAGCAACTTCGGCGTGGGCGGTTGGGTCATTCGTTCCCAAAACTTCGTTATGGGCAACGGCAATTACTTCGCCGTTTCGGACGATGACCGCCCCGAACGGTCCGCCTTGGCTCGCCTTCATTCCTTTCTTTGCCGCCTCAACGGCAAGTTGCATATATTGATTCATTTAATTCTTTCACGGGCTTTATAAAACAAACACCGGCATTGTATCCGATTTGTCTTATGTTGTACACTATAGCGGCTGTTCCGTTTTTTATTAGAACCGTCATTTAAGATGTTCTGCCGTTTATTAGCGTCCATTCTTATCGGGCTGGTCTTGTTTTACAAGAAATGTATCAGTCCGTTTTTACCGAACGTGTGCCGGTACGAACCGTCGTGCAGTACCTATATGGTCGAGGCCATCCGCAAGTACGGTCCCGTTTGGGGAACATTAAAAGGACTTCGGCGGATTTGCCGGTGTCATCCGTGGAACCCCGGCGGATACGACCCGCCGTGAACCTCCTTATTAACGGTTTTCCAATGCTTCCCGGACGATTGCTGTGATTTGTTTTCGACTGAACGGTTTCGACAGAACATTTCGGACGAACAGTTGCCGGGCTTTTTCGATAACGGCTTCATTCAATGCTGCTGATAACAGGATACAGGGCAGTTCCGGTTTCACTTTCCGAAACAGCCGAATGGTTTCCAAACCGTCGAGGCGGGGCATTTGGTAGTCCAGCAGTGCCAGATGAATCGTTTCCGTTTTGACGATGTGGAACGCTTCCAAACCGTCTTCGGCAAGAAAGGTGCGGAACCCTTCCGGTTCAAACACGTCCCGCAATGTTTCGCGGAACGCATCGTCGTCATCGGTGATTAAAAGCGTCGGGGAAATCATTCGGTCATTGTACCGCTTTTATTTCCGTTTGACAAGAGCGAAACGAACGTGTAGAATCTTTGCTGTTGATTTCTTTTTCACTTTCCTTTCCCCTGCTTCCGATGCACTATCCTTGGTGGTACGTTCCCGTTTTAACAGCACCGATGCTCATTGCGGTCATTGCTGTTATTCACGTTGTCGTTTCGCATTACGCCGTCGGCGGCGGAATCCTGCTGGCATTGGAAAACCAGTTTGCCGTTAAGACCGGCAGTACCGCGTACCGGGATTACCTGCATCAGCACGCCCGGTTTTTCGTACTGTTGACCGTTGCCTTTGGTGCGATTACCGGTGTCGGAATCTGGTGGACGATTGCGCTGACTTCCCCGCTTGCGACCGAATTTCTGATACGCACTTTCGTTTTCGGCTGGGCAATCGAATGGGTGTTTTTCATCGTCGAAATTGTTGCGGCGTTCATTATGTACTACTGCTGGACGAAAATGCCGCCCCGGACGCACGTCAAAATCACTTGGATTTACGCCCTAGCCGCTTGGATTTCGCTTGTCCTTATCACCGGCATCACGGCATTTATGCTCGACAGCCGTTCGTTGTTCAGTGGCGGCACATACTCGTCCGGTATTGTTCCTGAATTTTGGCACGCGTTTTTCAATGTTCAATTCCTGCCGCAGATGCTCACCCGCACCGGCGGTGCGCTGCTCTTGGCGGCATTGTACGTTTTTCTACATTGCTCTTGGGTCTTCCGAAATACACAAAGCGAAATGCCGGGCATTGTGATTAAACGAATGACGAAATACATCATTGCCGGAACAATTTTTGTTGTCATCGGCGTTGTTTGGGGCGGACTTACCCTGCGTCTCGGTGTTTGGTTAATTATTGAACGTTCCGTCCTGACGAACATTTTAATCACGGTGTTCTTCGGCGCGTCGGCATTGGTGCTGCTCGGTTCGCTGTTCGGTTTGTTTGCCCCGAAGCAAATCAACATCGCGTTTGCCGGTTGTTTGTTTATCTTCGGTATCACGGCGTTGGGTTCGGCGGAGTTTATGCGGGAGGCAATCCGCAAACCGTGGATTGTTGACGGATATGTTCTCGGCAATCAGATTTACGCTGACGAAATAGAAGAGCGTCAGGCGAATGGGTTTATACAACCGTCCAACTGGCTGAATAATGACGGCGGCGGGACGGTGTTTATGTACCACTGTAATAACTGCCACGCTCTTAACCACGGCGTATCGGCGGTTGCTCCGCTGCTTGCCGGAGAAAACAAAAACGACATCAAGGACAAAATCCGCAAGTTGAATCAGCCGATTGCGTCGATGCCGCCGTGGTGCGGAACAGAAGCGGAACTCGAAGCGTTGGCGGACTTTCTTGAGAAAATCCGACCGGATTAAATTTGTCGCAATCCGTTCGGAAAATACCATAACGGAATGCGGGAACGTTCCCTATGTTTATTTCCAGTACGGACTTCGCAGTAATGCTTAAAATCTTCCTGTTTTTCCTATTTTTCTTTCCTTTCCTAACCGGTTGCGGTACCTCAGTGCGGGATGTTCCTGTCATACCGTCTTCTGCCGGACTGCCGCAGAAAACTGCCGAACCGGGAAACGTTGTGTTTTTCGATAATACCGCAGAAGGCAGGGCGGCGGCACAGCGGGAGGAAAAACCGCTGCTGCTCTTCTTTTACTTGCCGGATTGCAGTAATTCCAAACGGATGCTTGAAACGGTCTTTTGCAACGCCGAAATTCAGCAACTTGCCCGGCGGTTCGTCTGCGTTAAAATTGACGGCAGTAAAGAAACGGAGTATTGCAAAGGGCTGAACATCAAAGGTTTTCCGACGACGCTGCTGTTGAGTCCGCAGGGAAAAGAAGTGCAGCGGCTTTCAGGCGGACAGACGGCAGACCAACTCGCCTTGCAGATGCACCTGACGATTCAATCGACGGCAGCCCGTACAACGGCATTCGGCGTTGTGCGGTAATTGATAACGAACAAGAAATAAGGAATAATTCTTATCTGCGTCATTATTCCTTGTACATCAGCCGTTATCAATGTGCCGCTTCAAAGTACTGTTCGCCGTTTTACTCGTTCTGTTTTCAGGTGCCGATTCGCCGCAGTGGGGAATCGACCAAGGACGAAACCGCATTTCCAGCGAAGAGAATTTGCCGGTCTCGTTTCAGCCCGGTCGCAAAGACCCGGCAACCGGAGATATTGCCGAAACCGGCAAGAACGTCCGCTGGGCGGTTAAAATCGGCTCCCGAACTTACACGCCGCCGGTTATTGCCGACGGATGCGTTCTCATCGGGACAAACAACGATGCGAAGTTTGACGCAAACATTGACGGCGATTACGGGATTATGCTCTGTCTTGACGAAAAGACCGGCAAATTCCGCTGGCAATATGCCGCCAAAAAGGTATCGGAAATCCAGCATTTCGACACCGTTCAAATCGGCATCACGTCCACGCCGCTTGTGAGAAACGGTATCGTCTATTTTGTTGACAACCGCGGAACGGTCTGCGCTGTCAATCTTGCTGACGGCAAACCGAAGTGGACGTTCGATTTAGTAAAAGTTCTCGGTGTTCGGCAGCACGATGCCAATAACTGTTCCATTACAATTCACGAAAATTGGCTTTTCGCCGGTACCGCCAACGGACTGGACGCACGGCACAGCAATATGGAACGTCCCGATGCCCCGACGCTGGTCGTTCTTGATGCCGCAACCGGCAAACCGCTGGCAAGAGATGATGCTTGGCTCAAAACCGGCATTGTTCACGGTCAGTGGTGTTCTCCGTGTTTGGGTGCAGTAAAACAAGCAGACGGTTCCGTTGTGCCGACACTGTTTTATGTTCTCGGCAACGGAATTCTGCACAGTGTCAACTTGCAAAAGTTTCGGCAGCAACTTGCAGCCCCGCCGGAAAACACCGGACAGTTCGGTG
>JAISJZ010000060.1 GCA_031261125.1 Planctomycetaceae bacterium
GTCCGACCGGAACAACTCACCGATGCGCTGCCGGGATTGTTCGATAACCTTTTTTGCTGCCGCCCCCAGTTGATAGACGCTTGACGGATTGCCCCAGCAAAGTTTGAGCGTTTCGGTCATCGTTTGTAAGACCGATTCCGAAAGACGGGTTGTTGCGGCGTTATCTGCGTAAATCAACGTGATTGGCGGGACTGCAAACCGAACGGAGAATAACCGGCGGTATTTTTTTTGTGCGTTTCCGTGCCGACCGCTCCGACGGTTACGATAGACGGATTTGATTGTATTTTAACAACTTGAACGGATTCGGCAACCGGCGGTTCCGTTTCCGCACTTGCCGGTTCGTCCGCCAATTTCTTAAACGTTAAACGGCTGCTTTTCTCCGGTTCCGTCCTTTGCGGCACGGGCAATTCCGGTTCTTCCTCTTTCGCCGCTTCCGCCTTTACTGTTTCTGTATTTTGTTCTGCCGAAACGGTAAAATCAATCACGGTCGCCGGTTGCGGAGCGGGTTCTTCGTTTTTTACAACTTCTTGTTCTGTTTGCGCAGGGAGAACATCCGCTTGTTCTTGGAGTGCTTCTTCCGTCTTTTCTTCAATCACCGGTGTTTCTTCTGCAACTGCCGGTACAGACAACGGACACAACGCTACCCGGAGGCGGGAATTTTTCGCCGCACTATTTAACCTTGCCGCATCTTCTTCTTTCAAGAGCAATGCCAGTGATTGGACTTGCCGGATGTTTGCCGTATCTGCCTGCCGGGACAGAACCCGAAGGACTTCGATATTATCCAGAACAACTTCGCCTTCGTCCGTGTTTTGTTTCGGCATATAGGCACGGAGCAACTGATTCTTCCGCTGAACATAAATTCCCTGCTGTTTCTCTTCCGGCACCGCTCTGATGTCAATCCGCTGACCGGCGGTCAGGTAATTCGTAATCGGTTCGGAAAGTTCGGCAACGGTATCACCGTTCCGCAGTTGTTCCACTTCGAGCGAAACGACTTGCGAACCGGCGGGGAGAAAACCAAAATTTTCGGCACCGGTTTGATTTTCATCCCGCAGAAAATCACTGCACACCGGATAACCCGCCGGAATCGGGAACGCCGCCCGGTGCTTGTGCAGTCCGCCGAAATTAGTCAACGCTTTTTCCGGCAGTTCGGCAACCGGCACTTCCTCGAAGAACACGGCATCGGCAGAGATTTCAGCACCGCCGGCAATATCCCTGCTCGTGATAAGGATTTTAACGGTTGGTCCTTTGTCAACGGTTTCGACCGGTTTGGCATCTAAAAAGGACAGCCGAACCGAAATAGCCGCAACGGCACCAAGAATGAACGACAAAGTTAACAGCAGTATTCCGCCGATTCGCATAAATTTCTCCCGTTTCGGGAATTGAACCTGTTCTCCCATTCGTCAAAATCGGCAAATAGGAGAACGGACGGCGAAAGAAAACCGCCGGAAACCGGCAATAAAACACTCTATTGCTGTTGTATCCGGTATAACCGGTAAAGTTTCCGTTATCTGTTCGCGTTTTTAATCGGGACGTACTCGTGATTCCGTTTATTCAGTACCGTTGCTTTCTCAATTTTATCGAGAACAGGTATCACTGCTTTTTCGTCTGACGGGTCGAACCGCTGAATATCCGACAGAACGTCCATTCCTTCGACAACGCGTCCGAAAACGGTATGTCCCGGCGGACGCGTTGTCCGGTCAAGAAAATACGTCGGTACAAACGTTAAAAAGAACTGCGAACCGCCGGTGTCCGGTCCGGCGTGTGCCATCGACAACGTTCCGCGGAAATGCTTGCGGGCATTGGGTATTTTGTTTTCACAATCAATGCCGTAGCCCGGTCCGCCGCCGCCGGTTCCTTCCGGGTCGCCGCCTTGTGCCATAAAAAACGGCAAAACCCGGTGAAACTTCGTTCCGTTGTAAAAACCTTTTTCCGCCAGAGAAATAAAATTCGCCGCTGTGTTCGGTGCCTCATTTTCGAAAAGTTCGATGACAATATCGCCCTTTGATGTTTGCAGTTTCACCCGCGGCAGTTTTTTATTCGGGTCTTTTTCGCCCGCCTCGGCTTCGGCTTTACGAATTTCCTGTTCTTTCGCCCAATCTTTGCGGAATTCGGGAATCCTTCGGTATAGTCCTTCAAAGCCCATTACGGTTTCCTGCCCCTTCTCGTTTTGGGCAAAACTTTTCATTACTTGTTCTAACGCCTTGTTATCCGTCGCAATTTTCAGCCACGTCTCGGCATCGTCCAAATCCATCGTCATCAACGCCGATAAACCGGCATAGACGTAAAGAACGCCGGTACCTGTCGGCAACTTGTGCTTCAACAGGTGCTTGAAAACCCTAACGGACTCTTCATAATTCTCCCTGCGGAATTCCCACTCGACACTGCGGAACAGCAATTCATCAACATCGCCGTTACGGTGCGGTGCTTCGTCGTAAGCGGCAAAACCGACAGCATACAGTTGCTTGAAGATTGCCAAGCCCTTTTTGTACAACGGGTCGTACTCTTTGTAAATTTCTTCCTGCCGGTCTGGCTTCGCGTCAACCATTTCGTTTTTAAGTTTGGTCAACTGTTTTGTGATTTCGCGGTACTCGGCGAATTTTTCCATAAACTCCTTGTTCTTTGCGCCAAGGGCTTTCGCTTCGTCTTCGGTCCCGGCAAAATTCACAGCGGCCTCATCTGCCGCCGGAGCGGGAACAGCCGGTGTTTGACCGAAGGCAGCGAACGGAATGAAAAATACAAACACAAATGAAAGGAAATACTTCATCGTTGAATTGACAAGGAATAAGGGGGAAGGAACAATGGCGGTCATTGTTCCCTATTTACGGTTGATTGTCAACACCCCGCCGGCAAGCGGCAGGGTGAATTATAAATGAAGCGCAAACATCACCGCGGAGAAAATACCGTTTTCCAAATCGACAACGATAACAAAGGCGTTTTCGACTCGTCAAAATTTCATAAAAAACCGGTTGACGAGCGGAAAACCGTGCCTCCCGTTTCCCCAAAACGCAAACGCAGCACCGGTAGTGAACCGTTTGAGAAGGATGCCGTCGGTTTGCGGGTCATCGGCGGTAAATTCCGAGGCAGTAAATTGCAGTACATCGGCGATAACCGGGTTCGTCCGATGAAAGACCGGACGCGGGAGGCGGTGTTCAATCTGCTTGGTCCCGCGGTGAAAGGCAAGTATGTTATCGACTTGTTCGGCGGAACCGGGGCGTTAATCATTGAGGCGGTCAGCCGGGGAGCCGTCGGCGGAACGGTGATTGAAATTCATTTACCCACTGCCCGTAAGTTGCAGGAAAATTTACAAACGCTGAACCTGACAGGCGTTTGCGAACTGAAAAAAATTGACGCATTTTTCTGGATAAAACAGCAGAATCATTATCCGTCATCCGTCGCCGATTATCCGCTGCTTGTGTTCTGTTCTCCGCCGTATGATTTTTTTGTTTCCCGCAAAGAGGAAATGTTTGAACTGATAATACAGATGTACCGGCGCGTTCCGCACGGTTCGGTGTTCGTGATTGAATCAGACGGGCGGTTTGATATTGCCGAACTGCCGCTGGATTTGAGCAATGTCCGAGTTCGGGATTATCCGCCGGCGAAAGTCGCGATTTTAGAAAAATAGAATTTTCCCCTGTTCCGAGACCGTTATGTTTGACACTTACCTTGCTAATTTACTCCGCGCCCGATTTGCTATTCTTTATGTTTCGACGTGGGAGGAAAACCGTTTTTTAGAAAAACTGCGGAACATCGTCAGCAATCCGAAACTCATCAACACTGTCCGAAAAGTTTATATTTGGAGTCAAACGGACGGACTTGTCAGCGAGGAGAAAACATTCGACTCCAAAACGACCGACCCGTTCGACGCTCTCAATGCCGTCCGCAAAATCAGCGAACCCGCCGTTGTTGTTTTCAAGGATTTGCATCTGTTCCTGAAAACAACGCAGAACCCGAAATCCTACGACATCGTCCGCAAACTCCGCGACATTGTTCCCGAACTAAAAAACGGCGAACACATCAAGAACATCATCATTCTTTCGCCGAACCTGTGTCTGCCGGACGAATTGCGGACGGACGTAACGGTACTTGATTTTCCGCTGCCGACCAAAGAAGAAATTGAAGCGAATCTGAATCAGTTCATCGAAGATAACCGCGGCGGCAAAATCACGATTGACCTGAACGAAACGGGCAAAGAAAAACTCGTGCAGGCGGCACTCGGTTTGACGCTGTCCGAAGCGGAGAACGCTTTTGCCCGCGCTGCCGTGGAGGGCAACAAACTCGACGAAGGCGATGTAAAAATTATTCTTGAAGAGAAGCGGCAAATCATTAAAAAGACAGGCGTTCTCGAATACATCAACACCGATTTGAACATTGACGATGTCGGCGGTCTCGACAATCTAAAAAAGTGGCTGCAAAAGCGGAATAATTCCTGGCTGGACGAAGCAAAGGAATACTCACTGCCCGCCCCGAAGGGAATTTTGCTCACGGGCGTACCGGGCTGCGGAAAAAGTTTGACGGCAAAGGCAATCAGCGCGTTGTGGCAGTTGCCGTTATTGCGGCTGGATGTCGGCAAACTATTCGGCGGACTTGTCGGCAGTTCGGAACAAAATATGCGGACGGCAATTCAAACAGCGGAAGCGATTGCTCCGTCTTTGCTCTGGGTTGATGAAATCGAAAAGGGTTTTTCCGGTATCGGCAGTTCCGGCGACAGCGGAACGGCAACGCGGATGTTCGGTACGTTTTTGACGTGGATACAAGAGAAGGAAAAGCCCGTCTTTGTCATTGCGACGGCGAATAATATCGCTTCGCTGCCGCCGGAGTTGCTGCGTAAAGGACGCTTTGACGAGATTTTCTTTGTCGATTTGCCGACTGCTGCGGAACGGAAAGAGATTTTCAAAGTGCATCTGCGCAAACGGATTAAGTCAAAGAAAGTGTTGGGCGACACGAAAATCAGCGGAGCGTTTTTAGCGGAGTTGGCGGAAATGACGGAAGGTTTTATCGGGGCGGAAATTGAGCAAATCGTCATCGCGGCGTTGTTTGAGGCGTTTTCGGAACAGCGGACGGTACAACGGGAAGATTTCGTCAAAGCGGTCAGAAACACGGTGCCGCTGTCAGTTACGCAAGCGGAGCAAATCATTGCGCTGCGTCAATGGGCAAACCAGCGGGCGGTAGCGGCAACGGCCTACAACACGGACGAGCAGGATTCGCAGAATCCTGTTGCCGGGGAAGACGATGATTTGTCAAAACAGCGCGGCGGACGGCGGATTGATTTTTAACTCCGTTTCCGGTACAATCCGCCTGTCCGCTTGGCGGATAGAGGAGAATGGTTAAATAAGGAACAAACTATGTCCAAGCACATCCAGATTCGGTTACGTCCTGACGGAACCATTGAAGCCGAAACGCTCGGTTTCAAAGGCAAATCCTGTCTCGAACTTGTTCCGCTGCTCGAAAAGTTAACCGGCGGCAAAGTCATTGATTCCGACTACACTTCGGAATTTTATGAAGAAGATAACGTATTGACTGTCAACCAAACCAGTCCACTGCAAGCGGAGAACAAACTATGAGTTGTACTGTAACTTTGGGTATTATGGCAATTCCGTACTTGGTCGGCGGCGGTATCGCTCTGCTTTCCGCCAGAGCCGCATCGTCTGTTGCGGTCTATGCCCTCCTGCCGGACGCATTGAAAAACGATAACGGTATCCAACTTCTCGGCAAAGACAAATTGCCGGCGGAAGAATTTTACTCCCGCAAGACGTTCGTTACGGACGTCTGCGTTTTGAAGCAGGCAGTCGAATCGCTCGGCGGCATCGCCTTGTCCGAGAGCGTGTTTCGGCTGCGGGGCTTGAAAATTCTATTGCAATCGGACGGCACAGAGGGAAATCAAACGCTTTGGTTCTGCGGCATTGCCGGCAAAAAAGCCGTCAAAGAATTAGCCGGTGAAGCCGAAGCGGA
The DNA here is from genome assembly GCA_031261125.1 of Planctomycetaceae bacterium. Classification (GTDB taxonomy): domain Bacteria; phylum Planctomycetota; class Planctomycetia; order Pirellulales; family Thermoguttaceae; genus WRKP01. The sequence goes on from JAISJZ010000060.1 coordinate 5,950, forward strand.
ATACGTCCGTTTGGTGCGGGAACAACTCCTGCAAAAACTGCATAACGAATGTGATGAATGCGGAATGCACCTTGAATCCGAAGAAATCGAGCAGGACCAGACCGTTGTGTTAACGTTCCGGGTTTAACTATTTAGCCGAGCGGCAGTGCCGCCGTTTCCCAAAAATGAATTTTTTATTTCGGCTGCCGCAATTTTTATTTCGGCTGCCGCAATATGTGCGGGAGGGGTGTAAATACCTGTTTGAGCGGGCGGGTAATTTACGCAAGCGTTTCAAGCCGGAACCGGAACCTGTGGTGCCGGTTTCAATGGCGGGCAGTCATCATAATCCGATTCAAAACGCTCCGTCTGAAGAGGAAATGAAAAGAATAATGGCGGGAAAAGAACCGACGGCTTTACTGCTCAGACAACGCCGCAGCACCGACCCGCCGGAGACGTTGCCGCTTGAACTGCTGGATATTAACTCTGCGTCGCAGGAGACCGTTGCCGCTTTGCCGAATGTCGGCGGAGTGTTGGCGTTGCTGATTATCCGGGAGCGGGAACAAAACGGGGCGTTTGATTCAATGGATAATCTTTGCGGACGGTGTAAAATTAAACCGCACATCCGCGTTGCCTTGCAGTACCATATTGCGTTCGGAAAAGAGCCGCCTGCCGTTCAACATTCGGTACGGAAAGGACGGCGGGTCGATTAGCATCAAACCAATGAACAGTATCCGTATTCACCGTTTTCTTTTATCGTCCCGCGCCGAAGGTCCCGGCAACAGAGCGGTGCTTTGGGTACAGGGCTGCTCCCGGCACTGTAAGGGCTGCGTGAATGAAGCGGCGTGGGACCGTGCCGGCGGAACTGAACGGACGGTACAATCTGTGTTTGACGAAATTGTTTCGTATTCTGAAAGAAACACGGCAAACGCGCTGGACGGCATCACATTTCTCGGCGGCGAACCGTTTGAGCAGGCAGATGCTGCTGCTGAACTTGCCGAAAAACTGCAAGACAAAAATTTGTCGGTCATCACTTTCACCGGTTTTACCAAAGAACAACTTGAAGCGGCGCACCGTCCCGATTGGCGGCGGTTGATTGCGGCAACGGATTTACTCATCGACGGCGAATTTATCCAGAAATTATCGCCGGCTGTCCTGCCGTGGGTCGGGTCAACAAATCAGAAGTTTCATTACTTGACGGAACGGGCAGTGCAATGGAAGAACGAAATTGAAAATATGCCGAACCGCATCGAAATCCGTTTTTCGCCGGACGGCAGCATCGCACTGAACGGAATGTCCGAAATGGAAACGTGGAACAACGCGGTGTCGATGATTACCGCCCCTCTATCGCTGGCAAACGCTGGTACCGGAATTGACGTTAAATGATGAATGATACATAATGCGCCGAAATACAACTCTAACCACTCTATCATATTATGAAACGCCGCGATTTTCTCGGTACTGCCGCATTAGCCGGATTCGTTCCGACCGTCCTCGCCCAAGACACGGCAAAGAAGAGCGACCCGCTTGCTCCGGTACAACTCACCAAGGATATTAGGTGTTC
>JAISJZ010000147.1 GCA_031261125.1 Planctomycetaceae bacterium
CATCGAGATTCGCTTTAACTTCCTGATAACGTGAACCGGGAAGCACCGTTAATATCGGTCCATTACCGTATTTCTTGTAAAACGCTTCGAGAAACTCCGCATCCGGTTCTTTGCTGCGTATTTCTTCAAAGAACGGATGTCCCGTATAAACGGTTTTACATCCGTAGTAATTAAACCAGCGGTATTCAAACGGCAGCGGAGCAAGAACGGTATTGACCAGTTTCCGCATCTTTTTGACACGCCGCTGCGCCCACGCCCATACTTGCGGCGGCATAAAATAATAGACAGGAATATCATTTTCTTTTGCCGCGTGAGCAATATGCCAATTAAAGCCGGGATAGTCAACGAGAATCACAGCATCGAATTGTTCGGTACTTAAAATATATTCTGCTTTTTTCAACAACCGCCGAAATTTCAGATAGTTCGTTAACGCTTGGAAGAACCACATCACGGCGAGTTTGGTCAAATCATACAGCACTTGACAGCCGGCTTCTTTCATCTTCGGACCGCCGAAGCCGACGAACTCCGTGTCCGGGGCGTGTTCCCTGATTTTTTCAATAAGTCCGGCAGCGTGTATATCGCCGCTCGGTTCGCCCGCGGAAATGAAAAAACGCATTAAGTTAAGTCGGTCGTCAGCAGTTGGCATTCAGTGGTCGGTAATTCTATACATATTCTGATTGTTTTGCAACGGTTTGATTTAACAGTTTGATTCATAAAGCGCACGCTCTTCTCAAAGCGGTCAAAATATGGGAAAATGTATCCGTGTTTTATACGAAACTATCCGCCTGACGACGATGACGTTCGACCGCTTCCTGCTGTTGTGCCTTTTGCTTCTTATACTGCCTAACATCGCCGCCGATTGGGTAATGTTTCACGGACCCGGCGGACAAAACCGATGCACGGAAACCGGTCTGATTCAAACCATTACCGCTGACGGTCCCAAACTACTCTGGGAACTGACCGGAATCGGAAAAGGGCAATCCGGCTTTTCGTCCGTAACGATTGCCGATGGTCTGCTTTTTACGGCAGGCAGCGTTGACAAGCAGTCGTTTGTGTATTGCTATGAATTGCAGGAAAATAAACCTCCGGCGAAACGTTGGGAATACAACAACGGCGGTGTTTGGTCAACAAGTTATCCCGGTACCCGAAGTACGCCTACCGTTGACGGCAACCGTGTTTATGACTTGTCCTCGCTCGGTGAACTCGTTTGCCTCGATGTCAAAACCGGAAACAAAATCTGGGGGCGCAACATTTTTACCGACTTTGAAGGCGAAAACATCACTTGGGCGATTGCCGAATCCGTCCTGATTGATGGTAAGAAGTTAATCTGTTCTCCCGGCGGCAAGAAAGGCAGTGTCGTCGCTCTCGACAAAATGAGCGGCGAATTGATTTGGACAGTACCAACGACCGGCAATAGCACAAGTTATGCTTGTGCGACAGTGTTTGAACAGAGCGGACTGCGGATTCTGGCGATGATGTACGCCCGCGGTCTCTTGTTAATTGACATCGAAACAGGACAACTGTTATGCTCCTATTTGCATACGCAGCGGTACGGTATTAACTGTACCCGACCGATTTATCACAACGGACAACTGTTTATCACGAATCCGAAAACACCGCCGGACAACACCGGGGCGGCACTGCTAAACGTGTTCGTTGATAATAAAACGGTGTCAGTAGAAAGAGTTTGGCAAACGCCGGAGTTTGATAATTTACAAGACGGCGTGATTCTCATTGACGGGGTTTTATACGGAGCATCGCACGATTACAAAAGCGGCTGTTTTATGGGCGTGGATTGGAAGAGCGGCAAAATTTTGTACGAAGACCGCACGACCAGCCGCGGGGCATTCACTTGGGCGGATGGTCTGCTGTATTTCTTAAACGAAAAGGGCGAATTCTTCCGTATCAAACCGAATCCGGCGAAGTTGGACATCGTTGACCGCTGGACGCTGCCGGACAAAGGCAACGGTCCCTATTGGGCGCATCCGGTAATTCATACAAAGAAACTGTACCTGCGCCACGGTGAATTCTTGTACTGTTATGACATCGCCGGAAAATAACAGCGGTACATCGGCTCTTACGGCAGTTGCAGCAGCGTTTCAATGTCGGTCGTTTTAATCCGTTCCCGTCCTTTCAGAGCGAGAAGTTCAATCACAAACAGCGCACCGGCAACAACACCGCCGCTTTCGTGAACAAGTTGCCGACACGCTTCCATCGTCCCGCCGGTCGCCAGCAAATCGTCAACCATTAGTACCCGGTCGCCGGTTTTCACCGCATCGACATTCATCTGAATCGTGTTCGTACCGTATTCCAAATCGTAGGACTTTGACACCGTCTTGAACGGCAGTTTCCCCGGTTTGCGGATAGGAATCAGTCCTGCTCCCAGCCGGTCGGCAAGCGGAGCAGCGAAGATGAACCCGCGGGCTTCCGGTGCGGCGATCAAGTCGATTTTACCCCACTGTTTCGACTTATCTGCGAGTTGCGTAATGACTTCCTGAAACAATGTCCCGTCCTGAATGAGCGTGGTGATGTCGTAAAACAAGACACCGGGAATCGGAAAGTCCGGCACCGTGCGGATATGGTTGATGAGATTAGACATAAAGTAATGTGAGGGAAAATAGGAATCGTAATACTCCGATGAGCATAACATATTTTATAAAAAAAACAACTGCTTGACATTTTATCTTGTTCGGATAAAATGCTTCTGCTGTTAGCCCCTTATAAAATTACTAACCCCCTAATCTAAATGAAGAATTTCGGATATGGTTTCGTATTGACGTTCTGTTTTACCGTCGTTGCGGCGGCGTTCCTGTTCAGTACCGCCGCACAAGCGGCGGACGGCAAAGCAAAAAACGTTATCCTGATGATAGGCGACGGAATGGGTTTTAACAGCGACCTTGCCGGAACGTATTACCGATACGGGGAAGCAAAAAAGAAACGCTGCGATTCTTTTCCCGTTTATCTCGGCTGCACCACATTTTCAAGAGCGAAGAAAGACCAGCCGATTCCTGCGGACTGCAAAGGATATGATCCCGATGTATTCTGGGCTTCGATTGCTAACGGCAATCAGGGAACGGAATTTACTAAAACAACGGACTCTGCCGCATCTTCCACTGCGTTCAACAGCGGAACGAAAACGCTTAACGGCAGTATCGGAGTCGATGCCGACCAAAAACCGGTGGAACTGTTCTCCGAAGTTGCCGTCAAACACGGTAAAAAAATCGGTACGGTAACGACTGTTCCGCTGTCGCACGCAACACCGGCGGGCTTCTTTGCTCATTGTAAATCCCGCAGCGATATGGACGAAATCTTTTTGCAGCAAACCGACGCAAATAAAGGATTAACCATTGTAATGGGCGGCGGACACCCATTTTATGTAGGTGGAAACAAAATAAAAGTTAAAGAAAACGAAAAAGAAAAGGATACAAAAAAACGTTTTCTTGCGGTCGGCGGTGAAGAAACGTGGAATAAATTACAAACCGGTTCTTACAACGGTTATACCGTGATAACGGACGAAAAGCAGTTCGCTGATTTAGCCGCCGGTAAAGGAAACATACCGGACAAAGTTATCGGCATCGGCAAAGATACAGCCGATATTCCGCCGAAAGACGGTTATCTGGAAGATTTGCCGGAAACGGAAACGAAGTTAAACGCTTCGTTTAAGGACAGAAATTGGAACGAATTGCCGACATTAGCGGAAATGTCGCTGGCGGCAATTAACGTGTTGACGAAAAACAATGACAAGGGGTTTGTGATGCTCATCGAAGGCGGTGCGATAGACCACGCTAATCACGGTCAAAATGCTGCCCGCAGTTGTTTTGAACATACCGGTTTCACAAAAGCGATTGATGCTGTAATTGATTGGATTGAAAAGAACAGTTCTTGGGATGAAACATTGGTAGTAATTACTGCCGACCACGCAACAGGACAAATCTGGGGACCCGATTCGTTCACCGACGAAAACGAAAACGGCGTATATGATGAAGGAGACGGAACATCAACGTTCAACCCGCTTAAAAACAACGGTCGCGGCAAAATACCCGATGTACAGTATGCCGGTAAAGGACACAGCAATGCTCTTGTTCCGCTTTGGGCGAAAGGTCCCGGTTCGGAATTGTTCCTGAAACAAATTAAAGGCAATGACGAAAAAGCCGCCGAATTTTGGAACTTCTCCGGCGATTTCGTTGACAACACGGACATTGCCGTTGTGATTAAAGCGGCACTTGCCCCCTAAAATTGCCGACCAAAACATCGTCTTGAACTGACTCAACACGGACATTCACCAGTTGCCCGACTTGCGAAGCGGCTGCCGGTTCATTCAAAATAGTTTTAAGATACCTGTCGGCAGTACCGCTGTTTGGTGTTTCCAATAATACCGAAAGTGTTCGGCCGCTCAACGAGGCGGCATACTGCTGCCGAAGTTCTGCGGTAATTTTTTCCAATGTTTCTGCCCGGCGTTTCTGTACCGGCGGCGGCACCGGATTCGGAAGCGTTGCCGCTTCTGTTCCTTCCCTCGCACTAAACCGGAATATATGAACCTTGGAAAAACCGATGTCCCGCACCGTACTGCACGTCTCTTCAAATTCTTTTTCCGTTTCGCCCGGAAAACCGACAATGACATCGGTCGTTAGTGCTAAACAATCGAATTGCCGCTGTAATCCTTTGCACCGCTGTATAAATGTTTCCCGTTTGTACCGCCGTTTCATCCGTTGCAGAACCGTATCAGAGCCGCTCTGCATCGACAAATGAAGATGGGGACAAATCCGGTCAGGATTCACTGTCATCACATCAATCAGTTCATCGGACACTTCCGCCGCCTCTAAACTCGACAGGCGAATACGGAACGGCTCATCCAGTTGAACAATTCGTTTCAAGAGGAATGTTAGCGACGGAACTTGTTCCGTTAACGGCGAAATTTGTTCCGTCCCGTAATATCCTAAGTGAATTCCCGTCAGGACAATTTCCCGATAGCCGTTTCGGGATAGTTGTTTCACCTCGTCAATGATTTCGTTCATCGGTCGGCTTGACAGTACCGGTCTGACTTTCGGAATAATGCAGTAGGAGCAGCGGTTCGGGCAGCCGTCTTGAATTTTGATGTAAGCCCTGTGCCGTTCACCGAACGATTGAATTCCTTTCGGTAATCCCGTTAAACCGAGTTGCTGAAGAAACGCCGGAATTTGCCGCTTGTCCGTAATCACTTCACAAACGCCGGAAATCTGCTGATAGACCGCCGGTTTTTTCGCTGCCGAACAACCCATAACAACAGCAGTTGCTCCGTGATTTTCCCGAATTAGTTTTCGGACGGCCTTTCGGCTTTTCAAATCGCTTTCGGCGGTAACAGTACAGGTGTTAACAAGAACGATGTCGGCAATACCGTGTTCACCTGCTTCGGTATAACCGAGTTGCACTAATCCTTCGCGGACGAGTTGCGTTTCATACTGATTAACTTTACAGCCGAGGGTATAAGTACGGAAAAACATTTTTCCCTGCCTGTTAATTTATTTACACTTTGAGTATAATGTGAGCCGGACTGACTCATTCAAGCCATTTTACAACCATTTTACAAGGAGAAAAACAATGGTAACCACCCTCATCATCCTCGTCGGCGGACTGTTGCTCTTCCTCGCTGTTTTCTTCCTCTGGGGAATCGGCACCTACAACGGGCTGGTCACGCACCGTAATCGCTATAAAAATGCTTTTTCTCAAATCGACGTTCAACTCAAACGCCGATACGACCTGATTCCCAATCTCGTCGAGACCGCAAAGGGCTATATGAAACACGAGCAGGAAACTCTCGAAAAAGTGATTCAAGCCCGGAATCAAGCGATGGGTGCCGCGAGCAAAGCCGCTGCCGACCTGACCGATTCGCAAGCGATGGTAAAACTCAACAAATCCGAAGGGGAATTGACCGGAATGTTGAACCGTCTGATGGTCGTCGTCGAACAGTATCCCGACTTGAAAGCAAACCAAAATATGCTGGCGTTGCAGGAAGAATTAACCTCAACCGAAAACAAGGTTTCGTTTTCCCGGCAAGCATATAACGATGCTGTAATGAACTATAATAACAGCCGGGAAGTGTTCCCGTCAAACATCGTTGCCGGTATTTTCAACTTTGCTGCTGCCGTACCGTTTGAAATTGAAAACGAAACGGAACGGCAAACCCCGAAAGTGAGTTTTTAGAATAATTTCTCTTGACAATTATTACAGAAAATTATAACATCGGCGGAACGTATCGTTTTTCGCTACACTTTGGACGCTGAATAATGTCGCAACCTGCTGCCGCCGTCAAGTCCGGTCATCCCGCCGGTCTTTGGGTTCTTTTTACAACTGAGATGTGGGAACGTTTCGCTTTTTATGCGATGCGTGCTATTCTTGTTCTTTACCTCATTGCGGAGGCAAACAAACAAGGAAATCCCGGCTTTGGTTGGACGGGCGAAGAAGGCGAAAAAGCGGCGTATCACCTCTACGGACTTTACACGTCCCTCGTTTACATCAGTCCGATTTTCGGCGGTTGGCTCGCCGATATGTTTCTCGGACAACGCCGTTCCGTCATTATTGGTGCAGTGCTGATGGCACTGGGCGAATTTGTTCTCTTTACAACAGAAATCGTCCGAACCGGCGGCGGAGTGCCGATCACTTGGGCGACCGACCCGACAGCGTTGCTCACGTTTTACTGCGGTTTGGGCTTAATCATTCTCGGTAACGGATTTTTCAAACCCTGTATTTCCGTGATGGTTGGACAACTTTACGAACCCGGTGACCGGCGGCGGGATTCGGCGTTCACGATTTTTTATATGGGAATCAATATCGGTGCGACGGTGTCCCCGCTCGTCGCGGGAACGCTTGCCGATAAATTCGGTTTTCATTGGGGATTTTTTGCCGCTGGTATCGGAATGTTAGTCGGATTAGCCATTCAACTAACGTTCAGCCCGTTCTTCCTCAAAGGAATCGGAACATTGGCGCATCAAAGAAAAGACGGCGAATTAACGGCTGCCGAAAAAGAAAAACAAGAAAAAATGGTTTATGAGCAGAACCGTCCGCTCGTTAAGCAGGATTGGGACCGAATGTTCGTTATCCTTACGTTATCCGTTTTCGTGATTGCCTTTTGGCTGACTTTCGAGCAAGCGGGGTCTTCGCTCAACGTCTTTGCCGAAAAAAATACCGACCGTCTTGTCCCCGAAGTGATTGCAAGCAAAACGGTATTTGACGTTAAAGTAAAAGATGATAACGGTAAGATAACGTCAGTGAAAAAAGAAAACCTCTTCAAAGAAGCCAAAGCCGAAAAAATCGAAGCGGCTATTTCCGCTGAAACGGAAGAAGTGAAAGCAGCACTGGAACTGGAAATCGCCGCCGCGTCTTTAACTGCGATTAAGGACTTTGCGGAAAAAGAAAAATTCCCGCAAGAGGTATCAAGCCAGGAAAATAAAGAAAAAATAAATTTGGAAAAGGCAACGGCAAATCTGGAAAAGACAAAACAAGCGGCGATAGCCGCCAAGCAGGAAGCGGAAAATCCGCGATACGAAAACCGGTATGTTTTTCCTGCGGCGTGGTATCAATCGGTGAACCCTTTGGGGATTGTGATTTTTGCTCCGATTTTTACGCTTATGTGGAACTTTCTGCATCGGCGGGGAATTGAACCCAGTACGCCAACCAAGTTTGCGTTGGGAATTTTACTGGTCTCGGTTAGTTTCTTCGTGATGATACCCGGTGCGATTCAGGCGGCGCACACCGGCGGAAACGCGGCGGCGTATTGGCTTTTGGCGTGTTACCTGTTTGCAACGTGGGGTGAACTTTGTCTTTCGCCGGTCGGGTTGTCGATGATAACGAAACTTGCCCCTGCCCGTTATAGTTCGGTGTTTATGGGCGTGTGGTTTTTGGCAAGTGCATCGGCGTATTGGCTTGCGGGATATTGTGCTGCTCTTTTTGCGGCGGGCGAAGGTGTGAATATCTTCTTCGGACCGGAGAATGGGCTTGCGGACTTTTTCCTGCTCTTGGCAATCATACCTGCCGCGGTCGGCTTGTTCGCCTTGGTACTCGTACCGGTTCTGAAAAAGAAAATGCACGGCATCAACTAATCCCCGTCTTGTCAAACCGGCAAAACGATGTACAATACCCTTTTCACTACACTGAACGCACTGGAAGTTTCTGAAAACTTTTTGGTTTTTAGAAACTCCCTATTGTAAATTTGTTCGAGTTAATGCGATGAGCAAGACATTTATGGCAAAACCGGGCGAAGTCCCGCAAAATTGGTATATCGCAGACGGCACCGGCAAAGTCGTCGGTCGCTTGGCTAGCGATATTGCAATGATTTTGATGGGCAAAAATAAGCCGACCTACACGCCGAACGTCGATACCGGCGATTTTGTCGTTGTAACAAACGTCGATAAAATCGTGTTCACCGGAAAGAAACTCGACCAGAAGAAATACACTTGGTACACCGGTTTTCCCGGTCTGCGAAGTGAAACCGCCCGCGTTCGGCAAGCCCAAAAGCCGGAAACGATTCTGACCGAGTCCGTCCGCCGGATGCTGCCGAAGAACAAGTTGGCAAAGAAAATGCTGTCGAAACTCAAAGTGTATAAGAGCGGTGAACAGCATCCGCACCAAGCCCAAAACCCCCAACCGATTGAATTGGCAGTAAAATAATTCACCACCCACTTACAAATGGTCAAGTTCGGCAATTTTGTTATTGAAGGAAACGGTAAGAACGATTCTCTGGGAACAGGACGGCGGAAGTCGTCTGTCGCCCGTGTCCGGGTTCGCACCGGAAGCGGCAGAATCAGTATCAATCAGCGGGAGTTGGACGAATTCTTCAAGACCGCTCAACAGCGTAATGCTGTTCTCGCTCCGCTTGTGCTGACCGGAAAGAAAGAAGCACTGGACGTGTTGATTCAGGTTGAAGGCGGCGGAACAACCGGTCAGGCAGATGCGTGCAAACTCGGCATTGCCCGTGCTTTGAAAAAATTCGACCCCGAAGTCGAACCGACGTTGCGGGAAAACAGTTTGCTCACCCGCGATGCCCGTGAAGTTGAAAGAAAGAAATACGGTCTGCGGGGCGCACGGCGAGGTACGCAGTTCTCGAAACGTTAATACCAATGCCTTTTACGCTTCTACCGGTTCAACGGCGGCAAAGCCGCCGTAGTTTTTTGAAAACCGTCTTTACCGGTGCTGTTGTCGGCAGTGTTCCGGCGGGTGTTTGGGCAAATCCCGCACCGTCCGAAGATGTTTGGGCGTTCATTTCCGATACTCATATTCCTGCTGACCGGAAACGTATCGCCGGAAAAGAACCGATTTGTCCGGCCGAACACTTCATTAAAATTCGCACCGATATTCTTTCCGGTGAAAGCGGCAAACCAAACGGGGCGGTCGTTTGCGGCGACTGCGTTTTCAACAGCGGCTTGCCGGAGGACTACAAAACGTTCTTTGACGAACTCCTTCCGTTCCGCAAAGCAGAAATGCCGGTGCATTTCGTAATGGGCAATCACGATAACCGCAAAACATTTTTGGAAACCCTTGCCGGCATAAGCGGTAAAACGGTGCCGGAACAAATTCCAAATCGGCTGCACACTGTTATCGAAACACCGAAGGCGAACTTTTTTCTGTTAGATTCGCTGGAAAAGACAAATCAAACACCGGGAACATTCGGAGAAGAACAGCGGCAATGGCTGGCAGACGAGTTGGATTCCCGCAAAGACAAGCCGACGTTGATTTTTGCTCATCATTATCCCGATTTTACGGGACAGATTGTCAAGAATCCGCACGCTTTACGGGACACCAAAGAATTCTTTGACATTATCAAGCCGCGGGAACAGGTGAAAGCGTACATCTTTGGACATTCGCACGTTTGGCGGATTTATAAAAACAGCGGTATCCATCAGGTCAACATTCCGGCAACAGCGTGGCGGTTCGACTCGTTGCAGCCCTATGCGTGGGTTCTGGCAACACTGACGGACAACTCAATGAACTTAAAACTCCGTTCGATTGACCCGGAGCATCCGAAACACAACGAAACGGTCCAATTAGTATGGCGGTGATTTTACCGCTTTGACTTACCGTGTGGCAGTTGCCACTTTACCGGCGGCAAGTTGTGCGTTTTTCGTTGCCGATTCGTACAACGGACTTTCCGGGCAAAGTTTGCCGACTTCCCGGAACGCCACAAATGCCGTGTCAAACTCGTTCTTCTTCAACGCTAATGTTCCTTTCAGGTACAGAACCTTGTCAAGCACCGCAGCATCCGGCGGATGATTCAGCAACTTTTGAATATACGTCTCCGCTTGGGCGTAGTCCCGTTTTTTATAGGATTGATACGCCAAAGACCAAACGGCGTGCGACCAGTACCGTCCGTTGGAATAATTCCGGTAAATCCGGTTCAGATTTGCCGCCGCCGTCCGTCCGTTACCGTTGTCCCAATCATTCAGCGCAATGTAATACAACGCCCCGTCAATGTTTTTGTTATTCGGAAACCGTTCAAGGAGTTGCTGAAAATACTTCACTGCCGTTGCCGAATCCGAACACGTTTCATAATAGTAAAAGCCGAGGTGCCACAGCGTTTCCGCCGCTTGCGGTGAACTTGGAAATTCATCGAGAACAGATTCGAGCAAATCAACTGCTTCCGGGTCGCGTCCCAACTTGAATACCGCCTTACTCCGCAGAATCAGTGCATCCGCTTTAACTTCGTCCAGCAAATTCGTATTCGTATTGTTGTCGTTGTTCTGATTTTTTGTATTTCCCAAACGGGTAATTAAATTGCGCAGTCCCGTATCCGCCTGACTGTACCGACCGGCAGTGAACATCGAATTACAATCGCGCAGGGTTTTGCGTGCCTCCGCTTCGGAAATTGCCGGTCTTGACAGATTGGCAGCATTATTGCCGGTTCCGGCATTACTGCCGTTCCATTGTCCGTAATCGTCTTGCCGATTCGGGAAATTGTCCGGTCTTGAATAACCGCCTTGTCCCCAAGAACCGTTTGGTCTCGACGAACCCGCAACGGAATTGCCGGGATAATTTATTATCGGGGCAAGCGGCGGCGTGGTTCCTTCGGCATAAATTTCGTTCAGCCGGGTCGAGGTGTCCATTGCAATCATTTGTAAATCGCTGCCGCCGAGCAGCGTTGCTGTACTTTGAATTTCCCGGAATGTCGCGTTCGCTTTGTTCGTCTCGCCGTTCCGGGCATAACACAACGCTAACAGTGAACATGCTTTGAGAAACGAATCGTCCGGCAATTTGTTCACCGTTGAATTCGGAACCGTCAAATAATTAAACTTCATCGTATCCGGCAACGGCTCGTATTGCGGCAGTAAAACAGTTTCCAACTGCGTAATGCAGTTCGCCCAATTCTTTTGGTCGTACAAAAATACGGATTTTAACAAAACAATTTCGTCCCGATAGACCGGACCGGCAACGCGTTCCGTTTCCGTCAACAGATTGTACGCTTCCTGTGAACGTTTCAGTCCGTACAGCAAACGGACTTTCATCAACTTGTCGTCCGTTGTCATCTGCGGTATCTGTGAAAGAATCTGAATTGCCCCGTTGTAGTCCTTCAACCGTCCCTTGCACCGGGCAATCACCCTGAGTGAATCATTATAATAAGTGCTGGTCGGAAACTTCGTTTGAAAATTCGTCAACGCCGTGATTGCTTCCTGATAACTGCCCCGCTCGAACAGCGCAACGCCCCACTGATACAAAGCGGGTTCGGCAACTTTCGGGTCAGTGCTGCTCATCAGCGTTTGAAAAATTTCGTTTGCCTCGGTCTGTCTGCCGAGTTGATTTTTCGCCCACGCTAAACCGATTTGACTTTCAACAACTCTTGCCCCTTGCGGGAACATTGAAATTGACTGCTTGAAATAATGTTCCGCCTCTTCGGGAATGTTCCGCCGCATCGCAATATCACCGAGGTAGTACAGAACAAATTGCAGCGAATTGTCCCTGTCGAGTTTCTCAACGAATTCTTCCAAGCGGGGTTTGGCAATGTCGAAGTTGCCTTGAATGTACGGAATATCGCCTAACCGGAACAGGGCGACGCGGGCAAACTGATTGTTTAAGCCGAGCATCATTAACCGGTTGTAATAACTTTCCGCTTGGGCATACTGCTTGAGATTCAGCAGGGATTCTGCGATGTAAAACGTTGCATCGTTGACTTGATTGCTGGTCGGGTACTGCGTCAGAAAAGCATCGAAGCCGTCGCGGGCTTGTTCAAACTGTTTCAGGTCGAACGCCGTTTTAGCGGTGTTGAACTTGTCGGCGGCAGCGTCGGCGAACACCGATACTGCGGCAAACAGCACAAGAAAAAACGTTGATAAATGATAACGATTCATCGCAAACACAGCGGAAATACGGCGGGCAAACCGCCGGCTGAACAATAAGGCAGGCGGACTATACACAATTCGGAAAAAACGGACAAGAGGAAAATTTGGGGAATTACACACCTTACTCCCCGCTTAAATTGAAACACCTGTTTGTGTTAGGTTTTGAGGGTGTTCTTCTTAAAAAATACGGACTTTTGTTTACCTAAAATATCGGGAGTGTTCCCTTAAAGATAACCATCAATTTTTTTCTGACCGAGGATAAAGGCAACCGGATTGTGTCTGTTGGCATTGACAACCGCCGCCTAATCCCGGACAATGCCGATATGAATCAACTTTTTTACGGCGACAATTTGCAAGTCCTTCAAAACGACATCGGCGATGAATCGGTCGATTTGTGCTACGTTGACCCGCCGTTCAATTCCAAGCGGGATTACAACCAGATTTACAACAACATCGGCAAAGACGACATTGCCCAAAGTCAGGCGTTTGTCGATACTTGGGAATGGGGTTATGAAGCGGAACAATATCTCTTATTGCTGAAAACGGAACAAAAATACAGCCGGCGGGTGGTCGAAACGGTTCTTGGCTTTGAAAACATTCTCGGTAAGGGGGCGATGTTGTCGTATCTGGTCAATATGGCGGTGCGGTTCGTTGAAATATGGCGGGTATTGAAACCAACCGGCAGTTTCTATCTGCATTGCGATTCAACTGCTTCGGCATATTTGAAAATCATTTTGGATGCGGTGTTTTGCACTCAAGGCGGCAAGTTTAATAACGAAGTCATTTGGCACTACAAAAAATGGGCTTCGGCAAAAAATGTTTTCGTCCGCAATCACGATACAATTCTCCGATATTCTAAATCAGCAGCGTTCACACATAATCAACTTTATGTTTCGAGAGCGGAGTCAACGCAGCGGCGGTTCGGTAATCAAAAAATTATGTCCGGTGCAAGGGACGAAACCGGCAAACGAATACCGTCTGTAACATTAGACGAGGAATCAGTCGGCGTAAAAATGGGCGATGTTTGGGATATTCCGATAATCGCTCCTTCCGCAAAAGAGCGACTCGGCTATCCGACGCAAAAGCCGCTGGCGTTGCTTGAACGGATTATTCAAGCGTCAAGCAATCCGGGCGATGTTGTGTTGGATGCGTTTTGCGGCTGCGGAACAACCGTTTCGGCAGCACAAAAATTGAAACGGAAATGGATTGGCATTGACATAACATATTTTGCCGTCACGCTCATTCAGGAACGGCTCGAAAAAGAATACGGCAAAAGAGTTGTCAACAAAATCAAAATAAGCGGTATTCCGAAGGATATGGAAGCGGCAAGAGCGTTAGCGCATCGAAAAGATGATGTTCTTCGCAAAGAGTTTGAGAAATGGGCAATTCTCACCTACACGAATAACTGCGCCAAAATCAACGACAAGAAGGGTTCCGACCGGGGCATTGACGGTATTGCGTATTTACTCGGCAAAGAAAAAGCGGTATTTTCGGTAAAGTCCGGCAATGTTTCGGTGAAAGACATTCGGGACTTTGCTCACGTTATTGAAAGAGAAAAAGCGGCGGCAGGGGTGTTTATCACGCTGGAAGCATCGACGAAGCCGATGTATGCGGAAGCGGCGGCATTGGGCTTTTTGTCCGACCCGGTTGGATTCAAGTTGCCGAAAAAGGTGCAGAAGTTGCAAATCGTAACAATACAGGAAGTAATGGACGGCAAACAGATTGACTTGCCCGTTGCCGAAGAAGTGTTTAAGAACGCAAAATCAGCAAAAGCAAAAGAACAAGACGAACTTTATTAAGAAAATACGTTATCAAATGCGGGAATACGAAAAAGTTAACGACGCGAAAGACGCACCGAAAGGCAAGTTTGCGAACCGGTCAATGGTGCGCACGGTGGCGTTTCAGATTCTTTATCAAGACGACCAAAACCCCGGTTCGCTGGACGACTTTGGCGAATCGTTCTTGCGGGACGAACTGCCCGACCACGAACCGCTGTTGCGATTCGGTAAGGCGTTGATTCACGGCGTTGCCGACCGTAAAACAGAACTCGATGCTGCCGTTCAGACAGTCGCCCAAAATTGGGCTGTGTCCCGAATGAATCCTGTTGACCGGAACATTCTGCGGCTCGCAGCGTTCGAGTTGCTCTTTACAGAGACACAAAAGCCGGTTATTATTAACGAAGCAATCGAATTGGCGAAGAAATTCGGTACAAAGGATTCTGCCGCTTTCGTCAACGGAATACTGGATAAAATCGGAACTACTCCCTCCAATGCTTGAAATCAAGAACCTGAAAAAATCCTATCTCCTGCCGGACGGCGAGGATTTACCCATTTTGGATATTCCGGCGTGGATGGTTGATGCCGGAGAACAAGTCGTTGTCGTCGGTGCGAGCGGCTGCGGTAAAACAACACTGCTGCATATCGTTGCCGGTATTCTTAAACCTTCGAGCGGACACGTTCTCATTGACGGCTGGGACACGCCGATTTTGACCGAGGCGGAACGCGACCAATTCCGGGCGCGGCGCATCGGCTATGTTTTTCAGACGTTCAACTTGTTGCAGGGATTTACGGCACTGGAAAACGTGATGATTGGAATGACGTTTGCCGGTACGCGCAGCGACAAGCACCGGGCGAAGGACTTGCTCGAAAAAGTCGGTTTGGGACACCGTTTGCATCACAAACCGGCACAACTTTCTGTCGGCGAACAGCAGCGGGTTTCGGTAGCAAGGGCGTTGGCGAACAAACCAAAACTGGTTTTGGCGGACGAACCGACAGCGAATGTCGATGTCGGCAATCAGCAGCAGGTGATTGATATGCTTCGGAACACTTGCAAAGAGGAAAACGTTGCGTTGATTCTGGTAACGCACGCCCCGGAAGTGGCGAAACAGTTTGACCGCGTTGACAAGTTGGCTCAAATCAACCTCGTCGTCGGCAAACGGATGACACAGGAACCTGTTGCGGCATAGTTCCTATCAGCCGTTTCTGCGGTGCGGTTTTAACAATGCGGCGATGTACAGTGCGGCGGCAGTCAATACAATCACCGGACCGGTCGAAAGATTCAAGCAAACGCTAATCAGCAGTCCGCCGGTCGTTGATATAATGCCGAACATCACCGCCAAAGCACAAATCGGCAAGAGCCGGTGAGCAAACCGGCACGCCGCTGCCGCCGGCAGCGTAAGCATCGCAATCACCAAAATTACACCGACAATCCGAACAAGCAGCACAACCGTCAACGCGCAAAGCAGCAGCAGCAAGTAAAAGTAAAACGTTGTTTTCACGCCGCGGATTCTCGAAAATTCTTCATCGAAACAAACCGCTTCCAACCGTTGAAAGAACACGGCAACGAACAGCAGTACGACGGCAGACAAGATGCAGACCATTACCATATCGTCCGGCGTATTCAAAATAATATCGCCGAACAGATAATTGGAAATGTTCGTGCTGCCCGGCGTTGCGTTCATCAGCAAAATACCCAGTGCCATTCCGACTGCCCAAACAACGCCGATAACGGTGTCTTCCCGTTCTTTGACTTTATTCTTGATGACACCGACGAGAATTGCTGACAACAAGGCAACGGCAACGGCAACGCCCAGCGGCGGAAAAAATTGTGCCAGTGCGGTACCGGCGAGAACATATTGCAGATAAAGACCAATGCCGATGCCGCCGAACGCGGTGTGAGCAACCGCACCGGCAAGATAACCGATGCGGCGGACAACGATGAAAGTGCCGACGAGACCGAACGCAACTGCCGAAACCGCTCCGATGAGGAACGCCCTTTGAATAAACGGAAGTTGCAGTACATCGAACATCTTATTTCACTTCGCCCAACTTAATCCGGCGTTTCCCGGCGGCGCAAATCAAAGTGTCTTCGTGAACACCGCCGTTTGATATGTTTGATACGCATCGTCGAACCGGCGGTATTATAGCAGGTTGCCGAACAAATTGTTATCCCCCCGATATGCCGATTTCGTGCAATACGCTGAGAGGTTGTCCCGGTTACGGTTTCCAACGGAATTCAAGAATTTACCGTTTTGGAAAATGGCGCATTTGTCAATGCTTGAAATCCGCTAAAAAATAAATTTTCCCTCTATTGCCGGCAGAACAGATTTATGCGACAATAGCCCCGTCTGTATTTTCCCTGCCGAAAGGATTACTTCAATGAAAACCATCAACCGCTGTCTTACCGCCCTGTTCTTGCTGCTGTTTGCAGCCGTTTCCTTTGCGCAAGAGAAACCAAAAATCAAAGTCCTGATTCTCACAGGTCAGAATAATCACAACTGGCGGCTTTCCACGCCTGCACTGAAAGAACTGCTCGAACAATCGGGACGGTTCACGGTCGATGTTGCCTCATCACCGACCAAAGCAGACAAACAGAAAGACCAAGGGACGTATTACAAAGCCCTTGCCGAATTCAAGCCGGATTTTGCAAAGTATGATGTGATTGTGAGCGATTACAATTCGTGCGAAACCGGCGATGACTGGTCTGCCGATACGCAAAAATCGTTCGAGGACTATATGAAGAACGGCGGCGGTTTCGTCTCGTATCACGCAGCCGACAATTCGTTTCCGCGGTGGGGCGAATTCAACAAAGTTATCGGTATCGCCGGCTGGGGACGACCGGCAAACTTCGGCAACTTTACGTACTACAAGGACGGCAAACAGGTGATTGAGAAAGGACACGACCGTTGCGGTTCGCACGGTCCGCAGCACGATTTCCTGATGGTGGTCCGAGATGAAGAACATCCGATAACCAAAGGATTGCCGAAGGAATTTATGCACGGACAGGACGAACTTTATGATTCTATGCAGGGTCCCGCCGAGAATTTGTCGATTAAGGCGACGGCACTTTCGGAAAAACAGTTTAACGGCACGGAAAAGGACGAACCGATGCTGATGACGATTCAATACGGCAAGGGGCGGGTGTTTCACACGACGCTTGGTCACGTTATGAACGAAGGCGATTTGAAAAAGTTGAGAGATGTCAGTTTTATTGCGACGTTTCTGCGCGGAACGGAATGGGCGGCGACCGGTGCGGTAACAATTCCGCTCCCGCCGGACTTCCCCGGAAGGGATAAACCGGTGTATCGGTGAGGTATCTATTCGGGGGGATTGCGTTTTTTCCGGTATTGACTACAATGGACGGGATTTTCTGTCGAACCCCGTCCTTGTCCGTTGCAACGCCTTTCCCGAAACGAAAAAACGATGGCAAAAAAAACAGCGAAGACAGTTGTTAAGAAAGTGGTAAAGAAAGCCGTCAAAAAGGCGGTGAGGAAACCGGCGGTTCCGGTTAAAAAAGCAGCAGCGAAAGCGGCAGTTACGAAAAAGCCGGCAGTTGCGAAAAAGCCGGCGGTTCCGGCAAAGAAACCGGTGCCGCCTGTAAAGACAGCGGCAGTGAAGAAGCCGGTTGTTCCGCAGAAGAAGGCGGCACCGACGGCGAAGAAACCGGTCGTTGAAATCAAGAAGCCGGTAATTGCGGCGGTGAAGCCGGCGGCGGTTGCTAAACCGGCGGCAGATAAGAATCTGACAGCGGCGGAAGTTGCAGTGTTCAAAGAAAAACTGCTGGCTATGCGGGAGCGGCTTTGCGGGAATGTCGTTTCGATGACGGATGCGGCGTTGAATAAGAATCGAATGGAAGCGTCCGGTGATGTGCCGTCTCCGGCTCCGATACATAGCGCGGAAGCGGGTACTGATAATTATGAGCAGGAACACACCTTAACACTTGCTCAATCGGTAGGTGAAACCATTGAATTGATTGACGATGCGCTGGAACGAATCAAGGACGGCACCTACGGCATCTGCGAGGAATGTGAATGTCGGATACCGAAAGGACGGCTTCAAGTTTATCCTTACGCTTTGATGTGCGTTAAGTGTGCAGAAATTGCCGAGCAGAACGAATGGTGAGAACAACCCCATCCAACCGGAGTTTTTTACAATGAAA
The DNA here is from genome assembly GCA_031261125.1 of Planctomycetaceae bacterium. Classification (GTDB taxonomy): domain Bacteria; phylum Planctomycetota; class Planctomycetia; order Pirellulales; family Thermoguttaceae; genus WRKP01. The sequence goes on from JAISJZ010000147.1 coordinate 18,240, forward strand.
TTTTTCCCTTTCTGCACAGCGTTGTTGCTGCTGTTCGTTTCGGCGGTTCTTTACGCCCAAGACGTACCACCGGCATACGACCCGAAAGCGGCAGCGGGGTTGCTCGGCTTGGAGCCGTACATTGCGCCGGAAGGTTTCTATCCGGTTTATCCGTGGGACTGGTTTCCGCAGGAGTTCAAGCCGTATGAAACGCTGGACAAAAGTATCCCCGGCGTGAAAGAGTGCGGCTTCAACTTTGCCGGTTTCATCAAACCGAAGGACTTGAAACAGTGCGATAAACTCGGTTTGAAAGCGATGGTCGCCATCGAAGGTGCCGATTGGGAAAAAATGACATCGGAGGAAATTGATGCAAAAATCAAAACCGTTGTTGAGGAATCCAAAGGACATCCGTGCGTTATCGGCTACTACCTTCGGGATGAACCGGGGGCAAAACTGTTTCCGGC
>JAISJZ010000255.1 GCA_031261125.1 Planctomycetaceae bacterium
CCTGCCCCAGTTTTTCTTTCTGCGACTGGGTTGCGGTGTTTTTTTCGATTACGGTTTAAAGTTGGCCTTATATAAGTGGACTGGGGCTGGGACGGGGGCGGGGGGCTGGAGCAAGAGGCGCGGGGGGTGAATGGTGATGATGTTCCCTGCTTTCTGTATAATGGGCGTGGCGTTTCGCGACTTCGCTGATGGTTTTGCGTAAATCGGCTAATCCCTCGTTCGTCCGTGCCGTTGCCGGTACAACGGGAACGCCGAGTTCCTGTTCCAACTTTTGAACGTCAATGTTCATTCCGCGGCGTTTTGCGGTGTCCATCATATTCAGACAGACCACCAGCGGGATTTGCAGTTCGAGCAACTGAAAGACCAAAAACAGGTGCCGGCGGAGATTTGACGCATCAACAACACAGACGGCAACTTCCGGCTGTTCCAACAGCAGAAAATCCCGCGTAACCCGTTCCTCTTGGGAGTACGAAGTGAGCGAATAAGTGCCGGGCAGGTCAACGACTTCGATACGCAGTTCGCCGTCGTGATAGTGTCCTTCCTTTTTCGACACGGTTACGCCGGGAAAATTGCCGATGCTTTGGTGCAAGCCGGTGAGGTAATTAAAAACGGTCGATTTGCCGGAGTTCGGCTGCCCGGCAAGAGCGGCGAGGATTTCGTTGTGAGCGTGCATTCGGCTATTCCGCTAAAATTCTTTTCGCAATTTCTTTTCCCAGCGAAATGCGGGTTTCGCCGACGGCGAGCAGCAGCGGACGGAGAGAGCGGCCGCCTTGCAGAAGTTGAAACTTCGTACCGGCGAACAGCCCCATTCCCATTAACCGCCCTTGCAGTTCCGGTTCGAGAACCATATCGACAACGACACCGCTCTGCCCTTGCTGAAACGTACTTAAACGCCTGACTTTATCGGAACGGAACATCGGAAATATATTGTTGAGCCGGGCGGCTTGCTGCTGCGAGGTTTGAACTATCAAACATTTATAGAATAATACAACATTTGAAAAAGTTGTCAATTCCCCTGTTTGCCGAAAAATTCCGCTCTATCGAATTTGTTTTGCTTTTCTGTTACAATGCGCGGTGATGTGTTCTGTTGCTTTTTTCCTTTCCCTGCAAAAGTTATGCCCCAAAACACCGATAAGACCGTGTATCTTCTTGCCAGCGGCGATTCCCGACCGGCTGTCAACGAAATCTGCTGGGCAGCGCAGGAAACAATGGAAAAACAGTTGACCGCCGCCGTTGAACACTTCGGCTGGGCTGTCGTCCGCGCCCATCCGTACAAGCCGGAACAAAAGCACGGCTTCCTCGCCTCGCAGCGGGAAGGACTGGATGTGATGAGTAAAATTCCTGCCGGCGCACCGGTCATCGTTGCCGAGTCCGTCCGGCAATGCCCGCACCATATTTATCCCGGTCTGCTGCTGCACAAAGGTCCGATTCTCACGGTTGCCGACTGGTCGCCGGCGCGCCGCGGTCTCGCCGGTCTGCTCAATTTGAACGGCTGTCTTATCAAAGCGGGCAGGGAATTTTCAACGCTGTGGAGCGGGGATTTCACCGATGCGCGGTTCCGGTCGCGTATGAGAATATGGCTGAAAAAAGGAATTTTCAAACATAAAAACGAACACGTTAAAAAATTCAAATCGGTAAATCTGAATTCGATTGACCGGCGCATCGGCAAACATTTGGCAAAGGAACTTCGGGACAGCAAGCCCATTATCGGTATCTTCAATGAGGGCTGTACGGGAATGTACAACACCCTGATTCAAGACGAACTCCTCTTTCCGCTGAACATTTTCAAAGAGCGGTTAAGTCAATCGGCGTTGTATTACGCAACGATGGACGTTTCCGATGAGGAAGCGGAGGAAATCGAACAGTGGTGCATCGGTAAGGGTTTAACGTTTCATTACGGGACCGACCCGGCAACGGAATTGACCCGCGGTCAAGTCCTGCTGCAATGCAAAATGTACATCGCGGCGGTTCATCTCGCGGCGGAATTCGGCTGTTCGCTCATCGGAATTCAGGAACAACCCGGTTCAGGGGACTTGCTGCCGGCAAGCGGTTTTGCCGAAGGACTGATGAACAACGCTCACCGTCCGCCGGTGAAGGACGAAAACGGAAACGTTCTGTTCGACGGTAAACCGCTGATGCATTTCAGCGAAATTGATGAAGGGGCGGCATTGGATGCGCTGCTGAATAACCGGGTTGCCGATGCGCTGGGACAGCCGGTGGAAACGATGCCGTATGATGTCCGCTGGGGAGCAATCGACCCGACGGGGACGGTTGACGGTTTCGTCTGGCTGTTTATGATTTCCGGGGCGGCACCGCCGGCGCATTTGGAAAAGAACTGGAAAGGTTCACACGCCCGCCGGCAAAGCCCGATGTTTTTCAAAAAGGGCGGCGCAGCACTTACCGGGACGGGCAGACCGGGCGAAATTGTTTGGTCGCGGCTGTGTGTTGCCGCCGGCAAACTGCGGCTTGACCTCGGACGCGGACGCTGCGTATCGCTGCCGAAGAAGGAAATGAAACGCCGTGCGGAGTCAGCGGACACGGAGTATCCCGTCGTCAATGCGGTGCTGGACGGCGTGAGCCGGGACCAATTTATGAGCCGGCAGCCGGCGAACCGCATTCAGATTGTTTACGCGGACAGTGCCGAAGAAGCAAACCGGATGCTTGCCGTGAAAGGGGCAATGGCGGAAGAACTCGGCATCAAAGTTTATACCTGCGGACTGTAAATACATAATTGACCACTGACCAATGTTTTCTGTTGAAAAAAAATTAGAACTGATTTTGAGACAGTCGCCGTCGATTATTTTAATTTTCGACAAAGACGGCAGGGTCGAATTTTGTTCCGATTCCTTTCTGCATCTCGTGAAACTGCACCGCGAATTGATTCACGGAGAAGAATTCACAAAGATTTACGAATTGTTCGGCGACCAGCCGTTTATTACCGGTTCTGTCGATGCGTTCAAGAACATTCAGAATGCGCATACTCCGCTGACCGAAATCAAAGAGGTCTTCAATCACCGTACCGGAACGTATCAATTTTTTGAAATATCGTCGATTCCCGTGTTTGACGATAACGGAGCGTTTGACGGTGCTGTCGTTTCATTTGTTGACAAGACCGCTGATAAGGAATCGGAAACAGTTCAGCGGATTCAGGTGATGTTTGATTCTGTTCCTCTGGCGTGTTCGCTTTGGGACAGCAGCGGTCAAATGCTTGACTGTAATCAGGGTGTTGTGCAACTGTTCGGACTTCAATCAAAATGGGATTACATTGACCATTTTTACGAATTGAATCCCGAATATCAGCCGGACGGCGAATTGACGGCGAAGAAAGCGGAACGTCTTATCAAGGCGGCATTTGAAACGGGTTGGCAGAAGTTTGAATGGATGTACCAAACAAGGGACGGCAAACCGCTGCCGGTCGAAACGACGCTGGTGCGGATTCCGTGGAAGGACGAATACCGGATAGCCGCCTATTCAATGGATTTACGGGAAGTGGTTCACACCCGAACCCTTATTGACAATTTGAAAATTAAAAAGGAGGCCGCCGAAGAAACCGCCCAAATCCGCAGTGTCTTTTTGGCGAATATGTCGCACGAAATCCGAACGCCGATGAATGCGGTGCTGGGAATACTCTACCTGTTGCGGCAAACGGCGTTAACAGACGAACAAAAAACGTTAACGGATACCTGTCAGCAATCGGCATCGCTGCTGTTGAATGTCATCAATGATATTTTGGATTTCTCGAAAATCGACAGCGGCAAACTAACGCTGGAAAACAGGGAATTCGTTCTTGCCGAAATGTTTAACAAAGTCATTACCGTAGTCAGTCATTTAGCGTCGCAAAAAGGGCTGACGATTGAATTGGAACCGCTCAAACACGTTCCGACCCGTGTTGTCGGCGATTCACTGCGGTTGCAGCAGATATTGATGAACTTATTGACCAACGCGGTTAAATTTTCCGAACAGGGAACGGTTCGCATTTCGGTAAAACGGGAAGAGTTCAACAAAGAATCGGTAACATTGTTATTCACGGTAAAGGACTGCGGAATCGGAATGACCCCGGAGCAGCAGTCGAAATTGTTTCGTCCGTTCACCCAAGCCGATTTATCAACAACGCGGAAGTACGGCGGCACCGGTTTAGGACTGGTCATTTGCAAATCGCTTGCCGAATTGATGGGCGGACAGATTTGGTGCGAAAGCGGACTGGGCAGCGGTTCTATGTTCCGGTTCACGGCAAAGTTCGGTATAGCGCGTATCAGCCCGCAAACAGCAGTCATCGAAGCGCAGCCGGTTTCTTCGCAGGACATCGTGATTCCCGCGTATGCTCAAAGGGCAAAGATTCTGCTTGCCGAGGACAACAAAGTGAATCAAATGGTGGCGAAGGCGTTATTGCAGCAGAAGGGATTCGACTTGGACATAGCGAATAACGGCAAAGAAGCGGTTGAAATGACGCAGAAAAATCATTATGATTTGATTTTGATGGACGTTCAGATGCCGGAGATGGACGGCTTGGAAGCCACAAGAAGAATACGGGTGTTAACGGACACCCCTATCATTGCGATGACCGCTCACGCAATGTCCGGCGACAGGGAATTATCGCTTGAAGCCGGTATGAACGACCATATTACGAAGCCGATTGACCCCGGCGTGTTGTACGAAACACTTATCCGCTGGATAAAAAAAATAGCACTATGACTCTCATCGGTATCGACTGCGGTTCGACAATGGTTAAAGCCGCTTTGTTTGACAGACGCGGAACGGAACTTGCTGTTGCCGGTCGGAAGATTGAACACCTCTATCCGCATCCCGGCTGGACGGAAAACAATATGAACGCCGTCTGGCGAAGCGTCTGTGAATGTTTAGCGGAAATAACCCGGCAGGCGGCGGTGCGGACGGACGGCGTGCGCTGCATCACTTGTACCGGACACGGCAACGGTTTGTATCTCGTCGATGAAAACGGCGAACCGGTGCGCAACGGCATCATTTCGTCCGACAGCCGGGCAAGGAAATACATTGAAGAGTGGGGTGTTAGCCGGGACGGCTTGCCGTCCGCTGCCGGCAAAATTCTGCCGAAGACGATGCAGTCGCTTTGGGCAGCGCAGCCGAACGCGTTGCTCCGCTGGCTGCTCGATAAGGAACCGGAAACAATGAAAAAGGTGAAACACCTTTTTATGTTGAAGGACTATATCCGTTTCAAACTCACCGGCGAGACATATATGGAGTTGTCCGATATGTCGGCAACAAGTTTAATGAATGTCGGTACCGGCGAATACGATGACGAAGTTCTTGCAACGTGGGGGCTGCTGGACTGGAAACGGATAATGCCGCCGCTGAAACGTTCCGCCGACATCTGCGGCAAAGCGGTCAGCCGGGACGGCTTGCCGTCCGTTTTAGCCGGTGTTCCTGTTGCCGGCGGAATGTTCGACATCGACGCTTGCGGACTTGCCGTCGGAATGACGGACGAAACGAAATTTTGTATGGTCGCCGGAACGTGGGGCAACAATCAGTTCATATCCAAAACACCGGTTGTTGACCGGGATATGTTTATGACGAGTTGCTATTCTATTGACGGTTATTACCTGATGCTCGAAGGCAGTGCAACGTCGGCAAGCAATCTCGAATGGTTCGTGCGGGAATTTATTTCAGAGCCGCAGCCGTCAAACTGCGCCAGTGTTTATGAATTGTGCAATCAACTTGTTGCCGAAACGAAACCGGACAGCACCGGCATCGTGTTCTTGCCGTACCTTTACGGCAGTCCGGTGGATTTGGACGCGAAAGCGTGTTTGTTCGGTTTGGACGGCCGGCACAGCCGCGGTCAAGTGCTTCGGGCGGTCTATGAAGGAGCGGTCTTCGGACACCGCTGGCATTTTGAACGTCTGCGCCGGTTCTGCGAAAAACCGGAAACAATCCGATTGACCGGCGGAGCGGCGGCGAGCGGCGTTTGGGCGCAGATGTTTGCTGATGTCTTTCAGATTCCGGTGGAAATTCCTGCCGGTACGGAATTGGGCTGCTTGGGAGCGGCAATTTGCGGAGCGGTTGCCGTCGGGATTTACCCTGACTACAACAACGCGTGCGGTGCGATGGTCAAGATTGCCCGCCGGTATGAACCGAATCCGGTACTTGCCGAAGTGTATGAACAGAAATACCGCCGGTACCGGAAATTGCTTGACGTACTGAAACCGGCGTGGAAAGAATTGACGTAATACGTTTCGCCGGCTTGCAAATTGCTGTTCTTTCCCGTAGAATGCGCCGGAGGTTTTGTCAGAACTATCCGTTTTGTAAAGAAACCAATGCCGAAGCGTCCGATTCGATTTTTCAATACGACCGGTCCGTGTAATCCCGATGACCACTATATGCTGCCGCCCGCAGAGCGGCTGCAAGGGGCGCAGTTGCACCGTTACGTCCGTGATGAACTTTATTGGTCGCTCCACGCCCCGCGTCAAACCGGTAAAACCACATTCCTGCAAAGTTGGGCGAAAGAAATCAACGCAGGCGGCAAAGCCGTTGCTTGTTATGTCAGTGTAGAACGATGCCAACCGTTTCACGATGTTGAACGGGCAATGCCGGAAGCGTGTGTGGCAATTCAAGAGTGGGCTGCCAACGCCGGATTACCCGTTCCGAAAACGAATACGGATGAACCCGGCAGCGTGTTAAGCAGTATCCTGATAAACTGGGCGGGACTCGTTGTTCCGCAACCGCTCATCGTCTTATTCGATGAAGTTGATGTTCTTGAAAACGATGCAATGATTTCCTTCCTTCGGCAACTTCGCGGCGGTTTCGCAAGCCGCGGTGTCGGCAAGTTTCCTGTGTCGATTGCTCTTGTCGGTATGCACGACTTGGAAGATTGGCTTATTTCGATAAAAGGCGGTAAGGCACTTAATCCCGGTTCGCCGTTCAATATCAAGGAACGTTCCGTAACCATCAGTAATTTTGTGAAGAAAGATATCGTTCATTTATTCGCACAACGAACCGAAGAGACCGGTCAACAAATCGAACCGGCGGCACTTGATTATGTATGGGAACAATCGCAGGGGCAACCTTGGATTGTCAATAATTTGTTCAAGCGGGCAACAATGGAAATTCTTGACGAAGAGGATTATCAAACCGTAACGCTTGCTCATATTCAACAAGCCCGCGAACAAATGATACTTGATAGGGAAACCCATTTGAAATCAGTTGCGTTCCGTATGGAATTACCGCGGGTCCGCAATGTCGTCGAAAAGTTGCTAACAGGCGAAGTGGATATTAACCTTGCCCAAAGCGAAAATTTTCGTTTTTGTCTTGACTTAGGATTAGTCGCAAACAATCACGGAGAAATGAGTATCGCTAATCCTATTTACCGTGAAGTGTTGGCGCGGGATATTTCCTACGGAGCGCAAGTGATGATGCCAAAGCCGACTTTCCGTTGGCAAAAACCGGACGGCTCGCTGGATATGGATTCGCTCTTGAAAGAGTTTCAGGGATTCTGGCAAGAGAATTCAGAGATATGGGAAGAAAACGCCAACTACACAGAGGCGTTCCCGCATCTATTGCTGATGGCGTTTTTGCAGCGAATCACGAATGGTTCCGGGCGAATCGAACGGGAATATGCTGCGGGACGCAAACGAATGGATTTAGCCATCGAATACAACGGCAAGTGGAACATTATTGAAATTAAACTGTTGCGAGACCGCCAAACGTTTGACAAGGTGAAAGCCGAAGGATTAAAACAAATCATTGGTTATCGGGATAGTTTTTCGTCCTCGTTACGAATGAAAGACAGTGAAAAAATTCCGTGCTACCTTATCATTTTTGACCGGCGGAGCGAAGACAAAAAATCACCGTGGGAACAGCGGATAACCTGGAACGCCGAAGGCGGTGTAACGGTGATAGGATGCTGATTTTGCTGTCAATCCTTTATTTATAATTATTTACAATCTATTGCGTATCATCGGCGTTCACCGTTGTCCTCACCCGGAGAGACGCTCCGTCAAGTCCGTCCGCTTTTGCCTCAACGGTGATGTCCCCCGTCTTTTCGCCCGCTTGGACAATTAACGTCAACTGTCCGTTAAAAGCGTGCATCTCCGGCAAATGAAATAACTCCGTCGAAGTCGGGTCGCCGTTTCCGACCGCCCGGAATGTTCCCGCACCGGCAACGGCAAACTCCACCGAACGCTGGTCAGCCGCACAAAAATTGCCGTCCTTGTCCGTAATCCGAACCGTGATAAACGCCAAATCCTTGCCGTCCGCCGTCAGGTCCGTTCTATCCGGCACCAACTCAACGCGGCTCGGTTCGCCTGCCGTTCGGAGTTGTTTCTCCGCAACCGCTTTTCCCGACGCATCATAAGCAATAACTTTCAATTCCCCCGGTTCATACTTGGTGTCCGTCCACATCAAACGGTAACGCTTCGTAACATCGGCACTGTTCCAAGCGGCTTCACCCGGCTTGATTTTCGCGCGTTTGCCCTGACTTTTTCCGTTGATAAACAATTCCGCCGACGGATGATTCGTATAAACAAAAACGGGAACAACCTGCCCTTCTTTGCCTTTCCAATTCCAATGCGGAACGATGTGCAGCGTATCGCTGTTGCGGTTCCACACGCTCCGGTAAAGATAAAACCGGTCTTTGGGAAGATACGCCAAGTCGATAATGCCGAACATCGAACTGTGATTAGGCGTTCCGGCGTAATCAAACGGTGTCGGTTCGCCGAGGTAATCAAACCCCGTCCAAACAAATTGCCCCATCGTCCAATAAAAATCATCGGCAAGAGCAAAATCCACGTCCGGTATGTTCGACCACGTGCAAGCGTCCAAATCATACGAAGAACATTGATAATCGGGCGAATTCTTTTTCGCATCGTTCCCCAACCATTTTTGAACCGCGGGAAAATGATACACGCCCCGCGATGAAATCGTCGAAGCGGTTTCCGAACCGAGAATAAAATTATGCGGCAGCACCTTGAACGACTCTTCGTAAATGCGTGTCCGGTAATTCAAGCCCGGAATGTCCAACGCCGCCGCGAATCCGTTCTTAATCGTTCCTTCCCAACTGATTCCGCTCGTTGCCGGACGGGTCGGGTCTTCCCGATGACAAATATCTTGCAGAAAACGGAGAACCGAAATTTTGCCCCCTTGTTCCGGCACTTCATTACCGATACTCCACATCACCACACA
>JAISJZ010000371.1 GCA_031261125.1 Planctomycetaceae bacterium
TTAATGTACGATTTAATGCGGATGGAAATGCCGGCACATTGGTTTGATGTAGTTCAAACAACGAATACCGGTAGTGCGGTTGCACCAATTCCAATTCCTATCGGAGGAAGCCAATACCGCCTCAAAACACCGGCGGTGTTTGCATATTATTTTCGGGCAGCGCAGAAAATTCAAGGAAACAACGGAGATTTCAATGAAGGGGCAGCAGAATTGCTATATTTGATAATGGCGAATTTGAATCCTGAAGCGTTGTCAAATTTTCGGGGAAATGAAATCGGCGATATTAACAATAACGGCATCAATGAATTTCACGACGGCTGGGGGCGGCCGATTCAATTTTACCGCTTTGCCCCGGCACTGGCAAATACCGACCGGCAGCCGGACATTGTGCGGTTAAGCAAAATAGTACCGGAAACACTTAATTGGACAGATATTGATGGTTGGTGGAAAAAACCGAAAGATTTCACCGATACGAATATGCCGGATGCGTATAAAACGGCAATGACTTATATGTCCGACCCGTTTGACCCGATGGACTATGTAAAACGTTCGTGGTTTTTGTATCCGGTGATTGTGTCGGCAGGAACAGACGGCAAGTTTGACATTGAAGTCGGGCGGAAAGGAGCAGACGGTATTCTTTCGCCGACTAATGAGGAAACATTGAATCCGTTTAATTATCCAACGGGTATGCCGCGGGATAATGACGGGAACGGAGCATTAAACCATTATGATAACATCAGCAATCATCAGCGGTAAATTATTATTTAGCCCAGCGGCTTGTCCGCCGGAAAATTCCGATGAACGACATTACGGACACATTAAATCAAATCGTTAAATGTTTGCAGCCGGCAAATCCGTACAAGATTGTCCTGTTCGGTTCGTATGCGAAGGGAAATCCCCGCTGGGACAGCGACATTGATATTATGGTCATCCTCGATAACGAAAATGTTGCAAAAACGCGACAGGAACGCGTGCAAACAAAATTAGCCGTTTGCCGGTTACTGCGTGAAATCAACAGACAGTATGCAATGGATATAATTGTTTATTCCAAAGCGGAGTGGCATTTATGCAATAGCGACGGTCGAAATTCCTTTTTGACGGAAATAGACGAAACAGGAAGAATACTTTATGAGAGAGAAAACAGCCGAATGGTTTAATTTTGCCGACAGGGATATTGTTGCGGCTGAAGAATTGTTAGACCACCCGTTTTTGACAAATGTTGTTGCCTTTCATTGTCAGCAAGCGGTTGAGAAATATTTGAAAGCCGTATTGGCAGAACACGATCAAAAAATACCGAAGATACATAACCTTTTGCGGCTGTATGCGCTTGCCAAAAAGTATTATGATTTAGATTTTGATGAAGATGTTTTAACGCTACTGACTAACGTTTATTCCGAAGACAGATACCCGTTTGAAGTAGGATATTTACCGAGCGGTGTCCCATCCAAAGAGGAATCGCATCAATTTTGCGAATTAGCAAAAGCAGTTGAAAAGAGAATTAAAGAAGTCATCGTTTAGCCGAGCGGCTTCGCTGCGGGGAAACAATAATGCGGTTATACATCATTGGCAGACCGAACGCGGATTGAAAAACTTGTTTGAAATATATTTATCGTTGGTTGACAACTGGACAATACTTGATAATTCGATAAACGGAAAACCGTATCGATTGATAGCTCAAAGAGATTCATTAACAGAAACAATCATAGACAACGAAACTTTCCTTACGATGAAAGGGGGGTATGATGAAAAACAATAGACATAAACAAGCAGCCGTTCCGTTAACGGACTTATCTGCGAAGGTATTAGCCGCCGCGGCAGTTGCCGTGCGCAAAGCGGTGAAAGAAAATCAACAACTGCGGCGCAAACGGACGGCGGGACAAGTCCCTGCCGCTAACAAGGGCTTAACCCTTATCGAACTGCTCATCGTGATTTCGATAATGGTAATGCTCGTGGCGGTGAGTGTACCAACATTTAAGCCGATGCTCGAATCCCGGCGCACCAAAAATGCTGCCGATGCCGTCGCCGCCGTCCTGCAAACAGCACGGTTTAAGGCAATGCAGGAACAGATGTACTACGGCGTTGAATTTATAAAGTATCCCGATACGGAAAACGTGTGTTTGCAAATGCGGATGATTAAACCGCCGGGCGGAGGTGCCTATCAGGCACCGGGCGATGTGCGGGTTGTTGTTGCTGACGGTAATATCTACCTCTATAAATTCGATGGAAGCGGTTGGATTTCGGAACCGTTAAGCGATGCGGACTGGGTAACTCACGCCGCTGCCGGTTTGCGGATTCGCTTTGGCGACCAAGGGCGGAGTTATCGTCTGGACACGCTCACAGCGTTGAGTGACAAAATCACGCTTCCGCAGGGACTTTTGCCGGGATTTAGCGGCGGCTTACTTCCGGCAGGAATAACGCCTATGACGTTTCAAATTATGCAGCCGCCGCGGCAAACACTGGTACCGCCTGACGTTGTACCGCAAGGAACGATTGTCGATTTGGCATTCTCCGGCGGATTCACCGATGGAAGCGAACAATCGTTTGCCGGCGGCAATGCCTCGGTTTTATTTTCACCGGCGGGCTATGTCGAAGAATTTTTTAACAAGAACGGTTATGTTCCCAATGATAGTAATACTTACGGCGGTTATGTCCCGAACGGCGGATTGATTTATTTGTGCGTCGGCGAATGGGACAGACAAAGCGATGCTGCCGGTCAAACATTAGCAGAGGACGGCAAGACCAACTTACGAGCAAGCACAACGTATTGGGTAACGATACATCCGCGGACGGGACAAATCCGCACGGCAAAGAACGGTTTTGAACCAACAACGTTAGAACAAGCCCGCAAGTACGCCTCGGAACACTACAACGGCGGCGAATAAGCGTTATTTAGCCCCGCCGTTGACCATTGCAAGAACAATACCGGAGGAAAAAATGACATTTCAAATCATTCGTGAAAATAATATATCTAAATTTGCTGTTCTTCCTTTCGGCAACTTGGAAGCGTTAGAGGACGATGTCGATGAACTTTGGGCGGCAAAAACCGGCAACACGGTCGCCCCCCGCCGCGGAATGACGTTAATGGAAGTTCTTGCGTCTGTGTTCGTCATCTGCATCGGTTTGATGGGCGTTCTCGCCGTTATCCCGTTCGGAGCGTTTCAGGTGTCCAAAGCCCGTGAAGCACAGTTTACCTCCAATATGCTTGTGAACGCCAAAAATGAAATCCGGCTCGGCGAATGGGCAAAGCCGGCAAAGTGGAGAGAAGCAAGTTCAATAAAAACAATGAACAGCAACGATGGTACGCCGGTTATCAATGTTTCCGGTGCTGTCCGTTGTGATAGAATTTATCTGGTTGACCCGTTTGACGGCGACGGGAAAACCGCTGCAACAGGACACATTTTTCCAGTAGGAAAGAATTTTGACCATCGCTCTTTGATTCAGGAAGCATTACGGGGACGAGACGATTTACAGTTCACAATACATAATGACAAACGTACCGATTTTGAAGGACAACGCAGCAAAGTTCAAAGCAGTGGCAAATATACTTGGTTCTTCACTTATCGACCAACATTTACTTGCAGCGACCCAGCCAATCATACTCACGGCAATGCGGCTGTTCCGTTGGACGAGTTGAATCCCGTAACGGTTGATTTACTCGGCTGCTATAACCGAACACCGGGCGAAGAAGGCGTTGCAACGGCAAACTATCCTGCCGATGTTGTTCCGTATCTTAATGCGGCACAGATAACGCTCACGGCAACAACGCCGGAAGCATTGGATTTGACAAAAACGAAATGGCTGTTTGTTTCGTGGGAAAAAACAGTGCCGCCGTTGCCTGCACCGTTGCCTAATACGGAACCGCTTTATGACGGCGGTTGGTATAAAGTTGTCAACTTTACGCCGATTGAAACGGGTAAATGCACGGTATTTTTATCCGGTTTCCCGCAAACGGTACCGACAACAAAGCCGTTGCAGATATTGAACGTACCGGATGTGCTGTATCACACGACCGTGATGAACGTGCCGCTGAATTGACGTTTAGCCGGGCAACTTGCCGCGGTGCATTATACAAGGAAAATACCGATGAGTACGATTACGGAAACAGATATTTTACAGAAATTTATGCTGTTGCCAGACGCTGCGAAACAACGGGTTGCCGATTTTATCGGCGAACAAATTAAGTCCGCTCAAAATCCGCAGTCAAGATTTGGCAAAAGCGGGCTGCGGGGAGTTGCTGCCGAAAGTAATTTAACGGTTGAAAAAATACTGAACTACGGACAACAAGACAAAGCAAAAGAATAAAAATGAAACCGCATTATGTTTTGGATGCGTGCGCTGTTGTTGCCCTTTTCAAAGATGAGAAAGGGGCGGACATCGTTGACGATGTATTGGCATCGGTAATGAACGGGAAAAATACAGTTTCAATGAATATCGTGAATTTACTCGAAGTTTATTACGGCTTTTTGAAAGACGATGGAAAAGACGTTGCGGAAAAACATCTTGCTAATATCAAAGTGAGTGTTATTTCCATAACGGATAAGATTACGCCTGCGGTTTTTTATGAAGCCGCCCGATTGAAAACGTTATACAAGATGTCGCTTGCCGATGCATTTGTACTTGCCGAAACATCCGTTTCCGGCGGAATAATTTTGACGTGCGACCATCACGAGTTTGATATAGTTGCACAAAGAGAAAACATTGCGTTTTGTTGGCTGCGTTGACGTTTAGCCGGGCAACTGCCGCCGTATTTGATATACAACAAAATTTTATACAAGGAGTAATCCAATGACAACATACAATACAACCAAGCGGC
>JAISJZ010000375.1 GCA_031261125.1 Planctomycetaceae bacterium
CCGGTATTGCGTATGCAATGTTCGGGGCGCAACTTGGATACAAAGTTGTTCTCTGTATGCCCGCAAATGCGAACAATGAACGAAAACGAATTCTTCACGCTTACGGTGCCGAAATCGTAAAGACCAATCCGCTTGAAAGTTCGGACGGCGCACTTCTGAAAGCCCGTGAACTTTATGCCGCTTATCCTGACGAGTATTTTTATCCTGACCAGTATAATAATGATGAGAACTGGAAAGCGCATTATAACGGCACGGCATTGGAAATCTGGGAACAGACAGAACACAAGATAACGCATTTTGTTGCCGGTATGGGAACAAGCGGAACCTTTATCGGCACAGCCCGCCGCTTGAAAGAATTGAATCCGCTTATCAAGACAATACCAATGCAGCCGTCTTCACCGCTTCACGGTCTTGAAGGAATGAAGGATATGGCAACGACTATTCAGCCCGGATTTTACGACCCGTCCCTGTTTGACGGAATGATAAAAGTTAAAACGGACGAAGCCCGCGATACTGCAAGTTTTCTGGCAAAGCGGGGTATCTTTGCCGGTATCAGCACCGGCGGTAATGTTTATGCGGCGAAACTCGTTGCCGATGCTTTACCGGCAGAAGCGGTTGTTATTACAATTCTCTGCGACAGCGGATACCGCTATTTGAATGACGAACTCTGGGAAGGATACCGCTATACCAATGCCGACCTTTGGGAAGGATTCGGAATATGATTACTCTGACAGCGGAACAACTTGAACGGATACAAAAACACGCAGAAAGCACTTATCCTGATGAATGCTGCGGTGCGATACTGGGAACGTTCAGTCCAAACACCAACGGGGCGGTTGAAGAGGCGGCAGACCGAACCGCTGCCGATATATTGCCGATTGATAACCGCCGCAATGACGGCGAAGCGTATCACCGCTTTCTGATAACGCCGAAGGATTTCATATTTTGCGAAAAAGAAGCCCGAAAACAGAAATTGGATTTAATCGGGTTTTATCATTCGCACCCTGACCATCCTTCAAAGCCGTCGCAGTATGATTTGGAACGTGCATTTCCGGTTTATTCTTATGTTATCGTATCTGTTCAAAACGGAAAGTATGATATAATAACCAGTTGGATAATGCAAAACGACCGAAGCCAATTTATTGAAGAAAAGATTATTCAGCAATGATTACGATTCAATTACCGTCAGCGTTGCGTGGTTTTACCGGCGGACAGCCGGAAATCGAATTGCCGTCTGAACTTGTTAAGACCGCAGACAACGCAGTCCGAACATTAGCACAACAGTATCCCGACTTGCAGCGGCATCTTTTTGATGAAAATGATAAGTTGCGCAGTTATGTCAATATCTATCTGAACGATGAAGACATCCGCTCGTTTGACGGCGTAAATACTGCGATTAAAGATGGCGATACGTTAATGCTGATACCGGCAATCGCCGGAGGAAGTGAATCCTGATAGTTTCTATATCTGTTTAATGACAATGTCTCAATTAACCCGTGAAGAATTAACCCGCTACAGTCGGCATCTGATTCTGCCGGAGGTAGGACTTGAAGGTCAACAAAAAATCAAGGACGCAAAAGTTCTCTGTGTCGGAACCGGCGGTCTTGGTTCGCCGATTGCCCTTTACCTTGCCGCCGCTGGTGTCGGAAAACTCGGAATTATCGACTACGATACCGTTGACGAAACGAATTTACAGCGGCAGATAATTCATAGAACTAGCGACATTGACCGTCCGAAAGTTGCGTCCGCAAGGGAGAAACTTGAAGAACTCAATCCGTTTATCAAAGTTGTTCCGATTGAAATACTGCTTAATTCAACAAACGCTTTGCAGGTTTTCAAGGATTACGATGTTATCGTTGACGGAACCGATAATTTTGCAACGCGGTATCTGATTAACGATGCCTGCGTTCTTCTCGGCAAGCCGTTGATTTACGGCAGTATATTCCGTTTTGAAGGACAGGCAACCGTATTTAATTATCAGGGCGGTCCCTGTCTGCGGTGTTTGTATCCCGAACCTCCGCCGGCGGGATTGGTACCGACTTGCAGCGAAGGCGGTGTTCTCGGAGTATTGCCGGGCATTATCGGATGTGTTCAGGCAACTGAAACGTTGAAAATTATATTAAATGGCAACACAAATTCTGCTGCGGGCGGTAATGCTAAAAATACGCTGTCGAGCCGTCTGCTTCTCTTTGATGCGTGGACGATGAAGTTCCGCGAATTGAAACTCCGCAAGGATACAAATTGTCCGATTTGCGGCGAAAATCCGTCTATAAAGAAACTCATTGATTACGAAGAGTTCTGCGGCTTGAAAAAACATTCGGACGAAGAACCAATTGAATCGCTTGACGTTCACGATTTGAAACGGATTATGGATAACGAACCGGATACTCTGCAAATCATTGATATTCGGGAGCCGCACGAAATTGCAATGGGAGCATTTCCGCAGTCGAAGTATGTTCCTTTCGGGCAGGTTGTCCGCCGAAAAGACGAGTTTGACCCGCAGAAGTTTAATGTTTTCATCTGTAAGGTTGGTGTCCGCAGCGAATATGCAATTAAAGCGTTGCGTGAAGCGGGTTTTAATGGTCGGCTGGCGAATCTCAAAGACGGAACAAACGCTTGGGCAAAAGAAATTGACGAAACGTTTGCGGTCTATTGAATCTACAGCGGCTTAACGTATAGCAGAGGAACTCACGTTCCTCCGCTCTAAACCGTTCCTTCACTCTAACAACACTGTCGCTTAACCCCTTTCACCCCATCCATTCGGGGGATTGTTCCGCAGACGGCAGTTTCGCAACAGCAACCCGCTTAATGGACTTCAGCGATTCAATCTCCTTGATAGAATCCGCTGCCGGCGAGGAATCAACCGCAATAACCGCAATCGCTTGTCCGCCCGGTTTCGGGGCGGCACGTCCAACCGTCATTGCACTGATATTGATATTGTGTTTCGCAAACGCATTGCCGATACTTCCAATAACGCCCGGTTCGTCAATGTGGTCGATAATCACAAGTTCGCCGTCAAGAAAACTTTCAAGACGGTATCCGTTCATCATCACAAGACGGGGCATTGAATTACCGAACAGCGTACCGGAAAGTGTTATTGTGCCGCCGTTGATTTCGGCAGTAATAAGCGAAGTGAACTCGCCGATTTCCGGTGTTTTTTCGGAAGACAATTCGATTCCGCGTTCTTCCAGCATTGAAGCCGCGCTTACGATATTGACATCCGCTTCCATACTGGCGGTCAATAAGCCCGCCGCCAAGGAGACCGAAATCAGATTCGTATCTTTCTTTGCAATTTCGCCTTTGTATTTTATTTTGACGGATTTAATCGGTTCTGAACCAACCTGCGCCGCAAGAATACCGAGGCGGTATGCAACATTCAGTCCGCCGCGGAGTGAGGCAAGCGTAACCGCATCAAGTGTTCCGAAATTGACTGCCTGCCGAATGGAACCCTTTGTAAAATAATCAAGCAGCAACTCAACCGCTTCCAATGCAACATTGGTCTGCGCTTCTTCGGTACTTGCACCGAGGTGAGGCGTGCATACGACATTCTTCTTGCCGAAAAGCGGGTGATTAGTGCAAGGTTCTTCTTCATAAACATCGAGAGCAACGCCGCCGATTTTACCGCTTTCAAGTCCTTCGACTAAAGCATCGCGGTCATAGATACCGCCGCGGGCGCAGTTAATCAATTTTGCACCGGGTTTTAACAATTCAAGTTCTCTTTTGCCGAACATTCCTTTGGTTTGGTCGTTAATCGGCGTATGAACCGTCAGGAAGTCAATGTGAGGAAGAAGAGTATGAAAATTTTCCGCTAATGTAATTCCCAATCCTTCCGCTTTCTGCTGCGTAAAGAACGGGTCGAGACCGATAATTTTCATCTTAAATGCTTTTGCATAACCGGCAACGACTTGTCCGATACGTCCCAATCCGACAATACCTAGCGTCTTGCCTTCGAGTTGATGCCCAGTGAAAAGTTTCCTGTCCCAGCGTCCTTCGACCAGCGATTGATATGCCGGTGCGATATTGCGGGACAACGCCAGAATCAAAGCAAATGTCTGTTCCGCGGTTGAAATGGTATTACCGCCGGGAGTATTCATTACGATAATTCCGAGGCGGGTAGCGGCTTTCGTGTCGATATTGTCAACGCCGACACCTGCGCGGGCTATTGCCTTCAGGCGGGTATTGCCTTCGAGGGACTCGGCAGTGATTTTCACTCCGCTGCGGGCAATCGCTCCGTCAAATTGGTTCAGACATTGCCGCAACTCTTCGCCTTTGAGTCCGGTGTGTTCTTCAAATTCAACACCGGCAGTGTTGCGGAGCATATTTTTTCCGTCTTCGGAAATCGGGTCAAGCAAAACGATTTTATAAGTCATATTTTCTGTTAATAGTTAATAGTTGATTACTTAATTACTTTCTTTGCGGCTGCGACAACATTTTCAACCGTAAAGCCGAAGTGTTTCATCAATACGCCTGCCGGTGCTGATGCTCCGAAACCGGTCATTCCGATGAACACACCGTTGTCGCCGATGTATTTATGCCAACCTTGCTCAACGCCGAGTTCAACACCGACGCGTGATTTCACTGACGGCGGCAACACGCTGTCCTTGTATTCCTGAGTTTGCTGTTCGAACAACTCAAAACACGGCATCGAAACGACACGGGCGGCAATACCTTCGGCGGTCAATTTTTCATAAGCGTCCAAACACAAGCCGACTTCACTGCCGCTGGCGATTAAAATGACTTTCTTACCACCCTCCACTTTCCAATCTTCACTCTCCACCAACACATATCCGCCTTTGTGAACGCCTTCCGCTTTGCCGAATTTTGTTCGGTCAATCGTCGGTAAATTTTGCCGCGTCAAAACAATCACCGACGGCGTTTCCGTCAATGCGATTGCCGCTTTGTATGTCTCGGCAACTTCATTCGCATCGGCAGGACGGAACACCGCAACATTCGGAATGGCTCTTAACGCCGCAAGATGTTCAACCGGTTGATGTGTCGGACCGTCTTCGCCGACACCAATCGAGTCGTGAGTGAAAATGAACAGCGACGGCACTTTCATCAACGCCGCCAAGCGGATTGCCGGTCGGATATAATCGGAGAACACGAAAAACGTTGCACAAAATCCTCGCAAACCGGAGAGCGTCAAACCGTTGGTGATTGCCCCCATAGCGTGTTCCCGAATACCGAAATGCAAATTGCGTCCTTCGGGATGTTCCGGCGAAAAGGCAGGAAAATCTTTGAGCCAAGTGTTATTCGACGGCGCAAGGTCTGCCGAACCGCCGATTAAAAAATTATCGTCTTGAGGGATTTGATTCAACACCTTACCCGATGAAACGCGGCTTGCCATTCCCTTGGCATCGGCAGGAAATTCGGTAATCGTTAGCGGCGGGGCTTGCCCCGACGGCACTTCCGCACCGCAAGCGGTTGCGGCTAACTTGCCGATGCCTTTTCGGAATGTTTTATAAACGTCGTCATCGACAACGAATTTTTTGTCAGGGTCGAAACCGTAGAACTTTTTTGTTTCACGAATTTCCTCTTCGCCGAGCGGTGCACCGTGGGCTTCGTGAGAACCGGCTTTATGCGGCGAACCGTAAGCAATTACGCTCTTAACAATAA
Organism: Planctomycetaceae bacterium; assembly: GCA_031261125.1. GTDB lineage: Bacteria > Planctomycetota > Planctomycetia > Pirellulales > Thermoguttaceae > WRKP01. The sequence goes on from JAISJZ010000375.1 coordinate 5,617, forward strand.
TCAGCGTCGGCTTTTCGTCTTCCTTTTGGAACTTCTTGATTGCCTTGCGGAGTTGCGGCAAATCATTCACGTCATCGACTTTCAGCACATTCCAGCCGTATGCTTTGAACCGTTTTTCTACGTCTTCGGAAAACGCAAGGTTTGTATCGCCTTCAATCGTGATACCGTTATCGTCATAGAACCAGCACAGGTTATCAAGTTTCAAATGCCCCGCCAAACTTGCGGCTTCGGCGGTGATTCCTTCCATCATACAACCGTCACCGCAAATGGCGTAAACGTTGTAATCAAATAACTCGTAGGAAAACCGTGCGCCGAGATGCTGTCCGGCGATTGCCATTCCGACTGACGTTGCAACACCTGCACCGAGCGGTCCCGTGGTCATTTCAACACCGGTAACGTGACCGTATTCCGGGTGTCCGGCGCATTTGCTGCCGAGTTGCCGAAAGTTCTTAATGTCGTCCAGCGAAACGGCAGGGACAGGGGACTTACCTCCCCCGCTCGTTTCTTGAACTTCGCTCAAATGCAGCAAGGAATAAA
>JAISJZ010000417.1 GCA_031261125.1 Planctomycetaceae bacterium
GACAAGTTTCCGTTGTCCTGCTGTGAATCTTCAATATCGTTCAGCCATTTTGAGTACAGCGTTGCGCCGTCGAAGAGCATCATTTCGCCGAGGGATTCGCCGGCGCGGTCTCCTTGCCATCCTTGCCGCTCGTCCCGCTGCGGACAATCTGTCGGAATACTCAAATAGTTGTCCCGTGTTCCTTGAAGAACAATCTGGAAAACGGAGTTGACGGTCTCGTTACTTGTCTTCAATTTTCCGATAACGGGCAAATCCGTGTTAATCGACCTTGCGGTCAGCGTTTCTTTATTCGGTTTATAATTTAACGGCGGGGTTTGCCCTGTGAATGTTAACTCCGCATAACGGAAACCGTGATAGGTGAATTTCGGAGCGTACTCCGTTGCGGCATTTTCTTTGCCGCCGGCAATGTAAATGTCCCGGCACAATGCGCCTCGCAAGTTGGCGGTGTAAAGTTGTCCCTTATTTGGACCGTCGGGAATCAATGTCTCGGCAAAACGCAAAGTGAACTCCGTTCCTTCGGGCAGCGTTGCTTGTGCCGCTGACGAATTCGATGAAACAACACGGCGGTTAAACAAACCGCGGCGGGACGGACGGGATTCTGATAATCCGGCGAGCGGTTTGAACCGGCACGAACCAACGATGTTAACACCGAAATCGAAAATCCAAACACCGGGTTTAATTTCTGTAACGGAAATAGGTTTCAGTTCTTCGAGAACCCGCATCGGCGGCATCATTTGGGCAGTCAGTTTTCCTTTCGGAGCATCAACCAATTCGGCACTTTTCCACGATGACGGTGAAGATGACGGCGAAGTAATGAGGTCTTTTTCTTTCCTTGCATCGTAAATTTCGCCGTCGTAATCGTTATTGTCCCGAATCGGACCGTTGGTCGAAAGTTGCCAACTTTCATCGCTGACAACCGTTTCGGTCGAACCGTCTTCGTACCGAACTTCGAGTTGGAACAGCAGTTTCGGATATCCGAACGTCCGCGTCGTCGTCGGGTCGGTCGTTCTCGGAGCGTAATACCGTCCGTTTCCGAGGATGACCCCGATAAGATTGTTCTTCCCAACGGCTTTCGGGTCGATGTTATAGGTTACATAAGGAACCTGTTTATCGTAATCCGTTAAAACCGGGTCGAGGAGATGGTCGCCGATTTTTTTTCCGTTGATTTCCAGTTCGTAATAACCGAGACCGGCAATGTAAGCGGTCGCGGCAGCAACGTTTCCTTTGGCAGCCCAACTCTTTACAAGGTAGCGTGCCGGCGGGCGGGGACGCTCAATGCTCTTATTGATTTCGCCCCACGGACCTTGACCGAGGTCTGCAATTTTCACCGCGTTCTTCCAAGCGGCATCATCAAAATCCGTTTTAGCGTACTTTGCATCCCAGCCGTCAATTCCTTTCCAAGTGCTGCCGGTTTTGACAATCACCGGGTTGCCGTTTTCCGTTTGGATTTGAAGGACACCAAGCAGTCCGGCAGGATTCGGGGATTCACCGTGATTGGAGACCTCCAACGCCAAAACATTGTGTCCCGGTTTCACGGATTTTGTAACGTTAAACACTTTGGCGTTTTTGAAATTGCTGCCCTGTCCGGTTTCGGTTCCGTTCAGATAAGCCGTGAATCCGTTATCGGCTGCAAAGGCAAACTCGGCTTTGACGATTTTTGCATCCGCCGGAACTTCAAACACCTTACGGAACGCCGCTTTTCCGACGGAAGCAGATTGTTGAGCGTTTTCTGTTGTCCAAATCCAATCGGCACCGTTGAGCGTCAATTTCGTTGCATCATCGGCTGCTTCTTCCCGCGACGGCTGGTCGAGACCAATCCATTTTGCTTTCCAGCCGTCCGGGGTCAAAATACCGGTGCTGAACGGTTGCGGCGAACAATTCACGGCTTCACCGTTTTTATCTAAAACACCGAGCGACCAAAGATATTGCGTTTTTTGTTCAAGCGGTTTGCCGTTGTATTCGACAAACTGCGAAGAGGATTTCACTTCGCCGGTATCCCAGACGGTTTCGGCTGTTGAACCGGTGATTTTTCGGACAACAATTTTGTAACCCGTTTGGCTTTGAGCGGACTCACTGCTTTTGAGTTTCCACGAAAACCGGGGATGCGGGTCGTCGATTCCCTGCGGCGCAGTAAGATATTCCAGCCGTAAATCATACGGCGTAACACCGGTAGCCGCAACCGCTTGTGATGCGCCGATAAAAAGAGCGAGTAAAAAAACAATGTGTTTCATAAAACGAAAGGGGGGTTAGACATTTCTACTGTACTGCCTACTACTGACTTACGACAATCCGTACCGGCCCGAATAAGCCCGACGGCTGCAACGGTTCGTTCGCCCCGTACCGGGCATAATCTGATTTCACAATCCGGTCTTTTTCCGGCAACTTTGCATCGCCGACGAGCCGGTTTTTCCAGTTGTTCACAACTTCGATTTCAATGTTCAATTTACTTCCGCCGGCAATCGGCTGGGCGAAACAATCTGTAATGTCAACCCGGTACGGTGCCGTCCAAAGTCCGCCGGCATACTTGCCGTTAACTTTCACTTTTGCGTTCACGCCGATACCGCCGAATTCGAGGTAATACCGGGACGTTTCACCTCGTTTTACGTCCTGCTCGCCGAACACCGCCGCCGTTCTATACACTGCCGTACCGGAATAATACCTGATGGCTTCGTTTTCGTTTTTCGACCAATCGGTTAATGTTTTGAATTCGACCGATTCTTTCGGACCGCGGTGAACGGCATCGGATTCAAACTGCACCTGCCACGGTGTTGTGATTTCTAAAACCGTTTCCGGTTCAGGGAAATTCTCTTTTTCTTCCGTTTCCTGTCCTGCCGCTTGGCTGAATACGATAAAACAACTGCCGGCCGCTGTCAATTTTAACGGTACCGTTGTAATACCGTCTTTTGACCCGAATGTCGATAAATGCCGGTGCGTTCCCGAAACGGCATCCCATAACTCCGGCTGTTTGCCCGCAACCCGGAACGCTGCCGCAAACTGAACCGGTGCGCTGCTTTGATTGGACAGAAAATAAATATCGGCAACGTCCGTTTTTCGGTGTGTCCAACGGACAGCATCGTTATCCGGCAGACAATCCGGCGGCGGAAGAATACTTGTCGGCGGCGGAACTTGTTCCGCTGCTTTGTTCGCCCGAACAAATTCGGATGCTAACAATCGAACCTCCCCATCGCACTTCGGATAATTCGCCAAACTCGGCGAACGTTTCGGCAGTTGCCCGATGACTTTACCGCCGTCTTTTGTCAGTTGTACAATTTTCTTCAAGACCGCCGGACGCATCGTTTCCGACGGCGGAAGCACCAAAACACCGTACTCCGTTCCGTGCGGCAGAACGAGTTTCCCGTTTTTAACCGTCAGTTTCTCAATCTGTTCGGCATTGATGTAGTCGTAATTGTATCCCTTCGGCACTTCCGGTTCGCGGATACCCGTCATCACCGGACAGTCCTCGCCGACGAAATACGCAATGTCGGCTACGTTCTGTCCCTGTTGCAGCATCCAGTTGCACCGCTTGACGTATTGCGTGAAAACATCGAATTGACGGAACCAAGTGTTTTTCCGGTTGAACTCCGTACCGAACCACGCATCCACGCCGGGGAACTGGTCTTGGTACGGCTGCGTAATGTAAACGTGAAACACCGCTTCGTTAATCCCTTCGGTCATTGACCAATCGCACAGCCGCCGCAGATTTGCCGGTGCAACAGCAAACGCGGGACCGCCGCTGGTGAAACTCTCAGCACTGATGACATTCTTGCCGTAGATATGACCGCACGAAGCCGCAACGCGGTTCTCGTACTTTTCCGCTCCGGCACCGCCGCCGGAGTACCAGAATTCGCCGCCGACTCCGTCCGCTTGTCCGCCGTATTGGAGAAATTCGCCCGGAAATCCCCAATGTCCGTAAGTTTCGAGCCAAACTTTCATTCCGTTTTTATGAGCAACATCCGCAAAGCCGCCGACAAAATCATAACTCACTTTGTCCGCAATGTACCGCCGTAAATCCCACAAGAACCGTTCGCTTTCGTCCTGTGAACCGATGATGAGACCGAACATTGCCGGTAAATACGGAGTCGGGTCATACCCGAATTTCGTTTTGAAATCGGGAATCATTCCGTCCGTAAAGTTCTGACTGCTCTTTTCGTAAGAGTCCTGCACAATCCACTTCCACGATTTTCGGTCGGCTTCAGGAATCCGCCGCATCAGTTCGCCGCAAAAGCCGTCAAAGTGTGATGCGACGTGCGGTTTGGACATCTTGTCAACTTCCAATCCTGTCCCCTCCGGCGAGGCAGGCGAGTTCACTACACCGGTCGGTACCATACCAAGACGCAGGATTATCCGCCCCGCAGCCGTTTGCGGTACGTTCCCATCCAATGTTCCGTCCGGCTTCAGTTTATCGGTGATGTCGAGAACACTGTCAACCGCAGCCGCTTGCGGTGCGTTGTTATCTGACCGCAAGCGGTCAGAGTTAGCATTGTCCCACTTATATTCGTTCCACGCCGGCAAATTCGTTTCCGGCATCGTTGCCAATGTCTTCTCTGCCCACTGTTCGACAGCAGGACTTTCCGAAAACGCAATTTGGGAGATTTTGCTCTGTTGATTGCCGTGTTTGTCAATCACGACCCTGACTTCTTTGTCTTGAATGTCAAGGTTGAATGTTTCCGGTGCTTTGCGGTCGAAGCCCAAATCAGCATTGAAAATCGTCCGTTTCACGCCGAATTTTTTGACGCTTTTCCAGTCGGGGCGGGACAAGTCCGCGCCGCTGACTTGTACGTCAACGGTAACGTCAATATATCCGCCGGGAACGACATTGACGCTCTTCGCCGTGATTTTGCCGAAGGAAATAACCGTCTGTTTTTTTGTCAGCGGCGGTACTTCTTGCCGATGAAAATCGGCGGCTGACACCGGCACCGCCAGCACTTTGACATCCTGCCAATGTTTCGGCAGTTCCTTTGATGTAACCCATTTTCCGTTTTCCTGCCGCATTTCGATTGCGGCAAGGTACCGCATTGCTTGTTCGGGTTTCACCCACGGACCGCCGGACTGCGACCAGCCCGGACAGTTGAACATTCCGACTTCGATACCCAGTTCCGTTGACGTTTTCATTGCGGTATGCACGGCATCGTACCATTCCTTCGAGAACACTTTCGTTTTGCCGAACTCGTCGCCGGAAACAATGTTAGAACCGATAAACACCCGATTGATACCCGCTTTTTTCATTGCCCGGAGGTCGGCATCGACACCTTCGGCGGACAGGTGGTCGTTCACCCAGTAGTAATACACGCCGGTTTTGACAGATTCCGGCGGACTGACGAAACCCTGTTCGAGTGTCTCGGCAGCGGTCAGTCCCGATACTGTCAGCAGGACGGCAAAGAACACAACAGCAATAATTGTTTTGGTGTCGGGCATTTTTTTCGTGTTCGGTGTTTTTACAACAGGCGATTAAGGACAGGATTATAACAAAATAAAAGGATTATACCATACGGGATGTTGCAAACCGTTATCAAATTCACTGTACCGCAAAAATCTGTTCCAATTCCTCACTTGACGTATCGACAACCCGAATCCGCTGCAATACGGCACGGAACCGCGGGTCGTTCTGAACGCTCTGAAATCGGGGAGAATAATTCAAATCAACCGGTTTCGGCACTACCAAAATCAACTCCGCATCGGCATTGCCTTGCGAAACGGCTTTAAGCAGCAACTGTGCTAACCGGTCTTCCGCCGCCGGTTCCGCCACGGCAAGACGGTACAGGGCATCGTCTATCAGCGGCAGACAAATCTTGCCGTACAAATAATCGTCCTTCGGATTTACCGCAAAAAACAAGTTGCAGCCGTTCCGTTTGCTCACTTCGGAAATCAGCGTCGCTGTAAAACTGACTGCCAACTCGAAATTTTCGTATTGAACGGCATCCAATTCGCCGGTGTGATATAAGTCAATAAGAACGGCACTGTCCCTGTTTTGGTGCTGTTCAAATTGCCGCACGACCGGTTCGTTGTGTTTTGCCGAAGCCCGCCAATGAATCCATTTTTGGACATCACCTTGCTGCCAACGCCGAACGCCGAGAAATTCGCCTGTTACCCGGCTGGGACGGTACTGGTTCCGCTGCCGGCTTTCCGCTGCGGCGTGTTGCCGAAGTTTCCATTTCGGCAGAAGTTTGCCCAGTTGCGGATAAACGCACAATTCCGACGTGTCGCTGTTTCCGGCGGTCAATTCCAAAATGTGCCGGAACATTCCGAAGGGAAACCGTGTTTCGGCTTTTGCCGGTCCGACCCGGTAGCGTCCCCGCTGCGGCAGTTTGCCGTAGTAGGATTTTTTCTTGCCCTGATTGGCAGGAACATACTCGAAATAAACCGCCGGTTCATAGCATTTTCCGGTACCGGTTTCGTTGCCGTTAATTCGCAGCGGCAAAATACGGTCGATAACAACCAAGCCCCAACAGGAGAGGAATTTGCGTTTCCGTTTTGACGGTGTTTGTGATTTGGCAACTTCGAGTTGGACGGCGAACGGTTCTCCGGCGAAGACCCGCTGGGGCAGTTGCCGCCGAACGGTAATGCCGCACAGCGAGAAACGTCCTAACCGCCAAGCGATGATGAACGGGGCGCATAGAAATGCCGTGAGCAGCAGCATCAGATTCACTTCGCGCAGAATCGAACCGATGAGAACGACAAGGATAACGAATAAATAGTAAATACCCTCGCGGGTCAGGAAGGATTTCATTAGGAATGGAGATAGGGAGAGAGTTTTCATTGTCCTTGCTGGTTTTTCGTTGTCAATGACAAGACAATGGACAAGCATTCTTTTTTGGGTATAATGTACGGCGATGAGTGCGACTGCCTTTGTCCCCGTAATCGAAGGATTTTGGATACGCAATTTCAAAGTTCTGAAACAAATTGCCGTTGGTTCTAGTTTCCAGCAATCAATGGTTATAGACGGCGGTACGGACTTGGGACCCTACGAATTAACACCGCTGACAACGTTCATCGGACCGAGCGGGAGCGGTAAAACGACACTGCTCGACGCGTTCGCTTTTCTGTCCGACTGTCTGCTCTCCGGGGCGGATGAAGCGGTCTCTAAACGCGGCGGCTTTGACGAAATCTACTGCCGAAACGGCAACGGTCCTATTTCCGTCGGCATCGTCTATCGGGCGTGTGCCGAACCGCGACCGCTCACTTATGCCGTCAGTATTAACAAGAAGCCGAATTCGACCGGAGTGTTCGTCGAAACGGAAGCAATCGTCTATCGGAGCAATTATTCGGCGACACCGACACAGCCGATTCTGCTCTTTCAAAACGGCGATAAAAATATCCGGCACGTTTTGCCTTGGAACGGTGTGAAGTTGATGGACATTGAGGCAATCAAACGGACGGACAACCGGCACCTCGCTTTGACAGAACTCGGTAAGTTTGACGACCTGCCGGACGTACCGCAGTTAAAACGGCATTTGGAGGATTTTCATTTTTCCTGTTATACGCCGGATAATGCAACCGGTTTGATACCGGCACTTGTCAAGCAGCCCCGGAAAGACAGTTTGCACGCCGAATTCAAACGGATGAAAGAGCGGCACAAATTTGAATTTCCGAATATACTCGACGTTATTGCCGGACGAATGCCCGATATTGAAAAAATCACTTATGATGTAACCGATTCGGGGCGCATTATTCTGCGGTTCAAGAAAACCGGCGAAAAGAAACCGTATTATGCCCACGAAATCGGCGAAGGGGTGCTGCGGCAGTTTTCGCATTTTCTCTTGCTGGAAGACCCGATGCCGGTTCCGCTTATCGGCATTGAAGAACCGGCAGCGTATATGGATGAAGCCCAAGTCGAATCGTTTGCGGTTCGTCTCCGAAATTATGTGAATGAAATCGGCGGTTCGCAGTTCCTGATTACAACCAATCAGATTTCGTTAATCGACCAGTTTGACCCGACGGAAGTTTGGATGCTGTATAGGGACACCGGCGGCGACATCAAGACGGAGCGGGCTTTGGATGAATTATCGTTCCGAGGCGTTGATATGAACAAAGTCGGTCCCTATTGGTACTCCGATTATATCTATCGAAATAAGACGGAGCAAAACCAATGACGCATCCCGCTATTGTTTTGAGTGTTCCGCACCGGTAGGACGTTACCTCTTGACATTTTTGTTTAAGCAAGTATAATGGGCGGGATTTTATGAATCCTGCCGTTCCCTGTTGGTTCAAAATTTGCAGATAAAAGCGGGAAATTGTGTTTCCCGCTTGTGTTTCACTCACCCTCTTTTTCAAGGAGAATTGCTATGAAAGTGCGTACAGGTTTCACCCTCGTCGAGTTGCTCGTCGTCATCGCCATTATCGGCGTACTGATTGCTTTGCTTTTGCCTGCTGTCCAAGCTGCCCGCGAAGCGGCAAGACGGATGCAATGCACGAACCATCTCAAACAACTCGC
>JAISJZ010000424.1 GCA_031261125.1 Planctomycetaceae bacterium
AAGCCGCCCGTGAGGCGGCAAGGCGGATGCAATGCAGCAACAATCTGAAACAGATTGGGCTTGCCGTTCACAACTTCCACGATACCTACAACGGTATCGTACCGTCGATGATAGGCAGGAATTACAATTATGTAACAGGTTGGGGTGCGCTGTATCCGTTTATTGAACAACAGAGTTTGTACGAACGTATTTCAACCCCATCCACTACTTAATGCAACAGTTGGGTTCCTTGTTCCCAATGATTGGTGGGCAATACTTACCGATGAGGAACGGCGAGGGTTTGCTTCCGTAAGCGGATTTCTCTGTCCCTCACGCCGCGCCGGTGTTCAAATGAATGATTATCGTGTTGCTAATTCAAGTCAAAGCGGAAACTATCCGAACGGCGGAGGTCCGCTTGGTGATTACGCCTTCGTTGTCGTAACGACCGCAGAAGGGAAAGGCGATTGGTGGAGTATTGACTCCGAAAATCAAGAAAGATATTTCGGACCGTTTCGGCGGTCAATCTTTGCCACTACGCCGCAAGCGACTTGGGAACCGCGTGACTCGTTTGCGCGGATAGTCGATGGTTTGAGCAATCAATTTTTTATCGGCGAAAAACATATTCCTTTGGGGCGGCTGGGTCAATGTCCCAATGGAACGGACGGCGATACGTCCAAACCTAGTATTGCACGAAATATGGGTGATTGCACCTATTTGCAGGCAGGATATAAAAAAGTGGGCGGCTTGAGAGCGATGGTTTTTTGGGAGGCATACGGTGACGGCTTAGGAAATAAGGAAATGGAGGTGCGTAATCCGCTCTGGCGGGCGAGTGATTTTGCCGAAGATAACGTACCAACGCATAATTTACTTCATTCTGCGCTTCGGGGTATGGCGTTCGGCAGTTGGCATCCGGGTGTCTGTCAATTCGTGATGGGCGACGGTGCTGTTCGTTCCGTAAACGTGACAACGCCGCCCGATACCGTCCTGAGAGCCCTTTCGCACGTCTCTGACGGTGTTTCTGTTAGTTTGCCGTGAAAACAGACGGGAGGAGACGGCAGATTATTATTGCTGCCGTCTGCCGTCTGACAACTGCCGTCTGCTGTCCGCTTTACACTTTTTTACCAATGAAACATTTTACTTTACTACTGATTTTACTTTTCCTCTCTGGTTGCGGCAATAATATCAAACTCGGCGGCAAGGTCGTTTTTCCCGATGGTCAACCGCTTGAGACCGGTATCATTTATTTTGCGGCACCGGACTTTTTTGCGCGGGCTGCCATTCGACCGGACGGAACTTACGATGTTGGTTCCTTATCCGCCAAAGACGGTCTGCCGCCGGGAAAGTATAAGGTCTATATTTACGGCGCAATTCAATCGTCCGGCAAAAAGAATGTGAAACAAACGATAGTCGGCGATGACGGCAAAAGTAAAACGGTCGAAGCCGAAGAAGACATTTTTTCGCCGCTGATAGCGGGTAAGTTCACAAGCATCGACACCACACCGCTGGAGGTCGAAGTTCCGGGCGAAAATGTCTATAATATCACTGTCGAACGCCCATAAACAACTAATGTTCTGTTAATCGAAAAATTTGGGATACAATCGCTTCAAATCGCTTTGTATTTGCGGAATGAACAGAAATATTTAATCCCAATTTTTAGCATTAACAAAACACTAACTTTTTTACAGGAATTTTACGATGAAGAAACTCATTTGCATTGCCGTTTTATGCTTTTGCATAACATCACTTGTCCAAGCCGCCGAGAGATTGCCGCGTTGCGAACCGAACGAAGTCGGGTTGGATGCTGCGAAATTGACAGAGATTGATGCCGCCGTCGAAAAGTATATGACCGGGAAAAAATTGTCCGGCTGCGTTGTCTGCGTTGGACGGCAGGGTAAAATTGCTTTTCTCAAAGCATACGGCGATAAGACAGTCGATATGGTTTTCGATATTGCCTCGGTAGGAAAGCCAACGGCAACAGCAACGTCGATTATGATTCTCGCTGAACGGGGAAAATTGAAAATTGATGACCCGGTCGCTTTGTATCTGAAGGAATTTGATACACCGGAGAAAAAAGAAATTACGATACGGCATCTCTTAATGCACGTCGGCGGTTTTCCGCAAGGTCCCGGCGGTCCGTACGATGACCCTGTGGACTTTATGAAGCGGATATTGGCACAGAAACCGCAATCCAAACCGGGCGAAAAATACCTTTATTCTTGTAGTTCGTATATTATGCTCGGTAAGATTGTCGAACGGATATCCGGGCAAAACCTGAATGAATTTACTCAAAAAAACATCTACCAACCGCTCGGAATGGACGATACAACGTTTTTTCCTGATGAGAATTTGTGTAAGCGGATTTCCCCGTGTCCGGGTTGCCGTCCCGGTCAGGTTCACGATTTTCAAGCCCGCGCCCTCGGCGGAGGTACCGGTAACGGTGCTAATTTTTCTTCGGCGGATGATTTGGCAGTTTTCGCAGAAATGATGCTCGAAAAAGGAAAATTACCGAATCGTCCTCGAATAATGAACACGGAAACGGTAGAAATGATGACTACGCCGAATCCAATACCGGACGGTTTTCGCGGTCTCGGCTGGGCGATGCAGATGACGACGCAGATGCAAGACCTAGACGCTCACCGTCCGAAAAAAATGTCGCCGTCGGCTTACGGACACGGCGGATACACCGGCATCGCCCTTTGGATAGAGCCGAAGTATGGTCTGTTCACCATTTTTTTGAGTAACAGTCCGGGGCGAGGTCCCTATCCTCTCGCCTCTCAAATCGGCGACATCGTGATTGATGCGATTGTTGTTCCGCCGTCAGAGTAGTTGCAAGCGGGTACAAAGAAGCGGGGACGTGTTGGCGGGGCTAACGCATCAAAAGTCAGAACATTCTATTTTTGCTGCGACGATGTTAGACGGCAAATTTAATGCCAAATGGACTTCTGCTTAACTCCCCGACAAATTTTTATGCACCCTAAACTGTACAAGGTGTTTGCTCTTGTAATTTACTAAAAATACGGTACAATGGGGAGCGCACCCTAAAATACCGTTATGAGTTCCACTGATACAAACCAAGAGCAAGCCCTTGTCGAGCAAACCCGGCAGGAAATCCGTGTTATCGTCAACGAAATTACGCAATTGTCCAAAATGGACATTGGGACGGACGAGTATCACACCGAATTTCTGAACCGGGTTGTCGCCGCAATGGGTGCCGTCGGCGGCGTGATTTGGACGTTCAACGAAGGGATGTTGAACGCTGCCTATCAAATCAATTTCAAGGAACTCAAATTTCAAGAGAATCAGGATGCGAACAAACGGCACGCCCGGCTGCTGTACCGGATGCTGCACGGTCCCGAAACCGGCACGCTCGTTCCCGCTCACAGCGGCATAGAAGGCGAAGAAGAATCCGGCAATCCGTCGGACTTTTTCCTTGTGTTCGCACCTATCCGTACCGAATTGGAAGTTGTCGGTCTCGTCGAAATTATTCAGCGTCCCGATGCAAATACCGTTGCCCAGCGGGGTTTCCTCCGGTTTTTAAGTCAGGTTTGCATTTTGGCAACCGATTACTACAAGAACCGGCAACTGCGCAACTTCGGCGAACGGCAAAATCTTTGGACACTGTTAGAGGATTTTACCCGGACGATTCACCGCTCGCTGGACGTGAACGAAACGGGTTACACCGTAGTCAACGAAGGACGGCGGCTGATAGAGTGCGACCGGGTTTCACTGGCGTTGAAAAAAGGCGGCGGAAAGTGCCGTATTATTGCCGTCAGCGGACAAGATGTGATTGATAAACGGGCAACAACCGTCAAACTTCTCGGCAAGTTGGCAACGGCGGTGGTGAAAGCCGGCGAACCGATTTGGTACTCCGGCGATACATCGGACTTCGCTCCGCAGGTTGAAAAAGCGGTTGAAAATTACGTTGATGAAGCCCATACAAAAATGATTGCCGTTTTTCCGCTGGTCAGAAAACTGAACAAGCCGGAAGAGGAAGACGACCCGCGGAAGCGGTCAAAGCCGGAATTGCCGTTCGGTGCGCTGCTCGTGGAGCAGATTGAAGACAGCCGGGTGCCGGAACGGATGCGCAAACGGGTGGAAATCGTTGCCGAACACGCCTGTTCTGCTCTGGGCAACGCTATTGAACACCGCAGTATTTTTCTGATGCCGGTCTGGAAGACAATCGGCAAAACGAAAGTCCTGTTCACCGCGAGGATGCTGCCGAAAACACTGCTGGTGTCGGCGGCGGTTCTTGCCGTCATCGGCATTTTGACATTTATGCCGTGGCGGTTTCAAATGTACTGCAACGGAACACTTGAACCGGTTGTCCGGCAGAAGATTTATTCTCCGCTGGACGGTGAAGTCGAAGAGTTGTACGTTGACCATAATTCGGCAGTAAAGGGACCTTACACCGCAGAAAACGGCGACAAATACTTCGGCACAACGCTGTTGAAACTCCGCAGTTCCCAGTTGGAAAACACCGGCATTGAACTGCACGGCAAGCGGAAAGAAATCGTGGAGCAGATTGCGTCCTTGCAGCGGCAACTGCTTGACCAAGATAAGCGGTTGACCGAAGTCGATAAATCCGATTTGGACGGCAGATTGAAACAGGCAAAGATACAACTCGCATCGAACGAGGAACAGTACAAGATTTACCTCCGGCAGGTGCAGGACTTGCACATCACGGCACCGTTTGACGGGGCGGTAGTTTCGTGGGACGTAAAACAGCGGTTAACGCAAAAGCGGCCGATAAGCAGGATGCAGTATGTTATGGAAGTGGCATACCTTGACGGGGCGTGGCAGTTGGAATTGGCGATGCCGGAACGCCGGATGGGAAACATTGCCAAATACCAGAAATTGTTGAAAGACGGTGAAAAACTTAAAGTGGAATTTGTGCTGGCGACCGACCCGTCGATTACCTATTACGGAATGGTAAGGGAAATTTACGGCAGGGCGGAAGTCCGCACGGACACGGGCAGTGCCGGCAGTGCGTCGAGCAGTTTGAATACGGTGCTGATGAAGGTTGCGTTGGACGACCCAGATAAATTGCCGGAGAATTTGCGACCGGGGGCGGAATGTTCCGCCCGTGTATATTGCGGCACAAAGCCGGTGGGTTATGTGCTGTTTTACGAAGTAATTGCGTTTGTACAGAAGAACATTTTGTTCCGCCTGTCGTGGTGATAATAAATTATGACGAATACCATTGCTTTTTTATTGGCGTTTCTTTTCGCACAAACGGATGTTTCACCGGCACCGCCGCGCAAACAGTATCCGCCGCAAATACCGGTCGTTCTGCCGGAACCGGTTGCGCAAAAACCGGGAATTGACGTTCCCGCCGCGTCAAACACAGACGGCGTACAAGTGGTCGGCATCCTCGAAGTGCTGAAACACAACAACGTTGTCCTTGCCGCCACGGAACGCGCCGTTCTGATGTCGCTGAAAACCGATAAGCGGGACATTCAAGGCAAACCGGTTCTTGGCGCAGACGGAAACCCCGTAATGGTGCCGCTTACCGAAGGAATGTACGTTTTCAAAGACCAAATTCTCGGCAAGTTTGACGACAGAGAATTGCAAAGTCAGAAAGACATCGGCATTTGTCAACTTGCCGTTGCAAAAGCAGAATACAATAAGAAAATCGAAATTGAGTACGCTGAATGGGGCGTAAAGGTTTCCGAAGCGGAATACAAGATGCTTCAAACGGCAAACAGAATTCATCGCGGTACGATTTCGGAAATTGAAGTGCTGAAAGCGGCGTTGGCGTGGGAGCAAGCAAAAGCAAATTTGAAGTTGCAGGAATACACGATTAACGAAGTGAAACGGCAGGAAGTAACCGTCAGAGAGAAAGAGATTGACTCAAGAACGGTGTTAATCGAATTGCGGAAGTTGGTTGCTCCGATTGACGGCATCATTGTCCGGCTTGACAAGGCGGAAGGCGAATGGCTGCGGGAAGGCGACGAAGTGCTGGAAATTATGCAACTCAATGCGCTTCGGGCAAGGTGCAAAGTGGATGCAGAGCATTATACGCCGGATATGGTTGACGGCAAACCGGCAACGGTGTCAATGCTGATGGTGAACGGTAAGGTCGAAGAATTTCCGGGCAAGGTGGTGTTTGCTAATCCGACGGTCGAACCGGGCAATAAATTTGAAGTGTATATCGAAGTGCAGAACCGTCCTGCCGGCAGTTCGTGGGTGTTGCAGCCCGGCCGCTCTGTATCGGCGGTGATTCATCTCTAGTTCATTTTTACCGCGAATTCATTATTTCCGTTTCGCCGGAAGAGTTTACGCCGACATCGTTCCGGTGAATATCAAATAACTTGACCAAAAAGTACCACAGCATTTCTTTGGACGCATCAAACCGGGCATCCTGTAACGCAGAAAGAAAATGCTGCGGCTCAATGAACAGCGGCAGCGGATTATCCAAGTCCGCCTCTTCGGCAAAACGTTTAAGGAAGTGCCGTTCGCTGAGTGTCAACTGATGTGCGGCACACACTTCCCGAAACAACGCCGGCGGATTTTCATAACCCGGCTTGAACATATCGCGGTACCGGGCATCAATGTTATAAACAGCAATGATAAACAGCGCGACTATCAGCAGGAAACCGAATACGAGCAGATACGTCCGTGTGTCGCCGAACGTCGGCGAAAATTCTTCGGACATCATCGTTTGCAGAACCTGTTTTTTTGACTGGTCTGCTTTCGGTCGCGGCTTGCCCGGAGTATTGCTGTCCTTTTTTTGAAAGATGTTCCGGTTTCCCTCTTGGGCGCACAACGGAACATTGCCGAACGGTGAAAACAAAAATACCGCAGACAACAAAAACAAACTGAACGGCAATGTTAAGCGGAAAACCATTACTCGTGTCTTACTGCTTCACTCGGGTCCATTGCAGCGGCGCGGTACGCTGGATACAGACCGAACACTACACCGATAACAACGGCAATAAAAAACGCCAGCGGTATCGACAGCGGAACGATAATCGGATGAATATCCTGCACCACCGGCGGCAGCGTTGCAATCATTTCCGGCATCTGTTTCTTAATCAGATACATTACCCCAATCGTAACCGGCCGGCACGCCAGTCCGACGAGAATTCCAACGAGTCCGCCGACAACGGACAGCACGATGGTTTCCACAAGAAACTGCCGGATAATGTCGCTTTGTTTCGCCCCCAACGCCCGGCGGATACCGATTTCCCGCGTCCGTTCCGTTACTGTTGCCAGCATAATGTTCATAATGCCGATACCGCCGACAACCAGTGAAATGGCGGCAATCAGTCCCATAAAAACGTTGAACATAATCCGCGTCGTTTCCGCTTGTTCCAAAAGTTCCAGCGGTACCACTACGGCAAAATCCTCTTTATCCTTATGTGTCTTCTTTAACGTTGCCGTTACAATTTCCGCCGTTTCTTTAACGTGCTGCCGACCGTCAACCCGGAGCGTCATTTGGGACAACTCAACGCTTTCTTCTTCCCGAATTCCGTTTTTGCGGATAGAGACAATGTCCCGCATCCGGCTCCAAAGTGTTGAAATCGGGATATAAATGTCGTTTGTAAAGTCCTGACCGGCGAAGGAACCGCCGATAGCCGCTGTTGCTCCGCGGGATTTTGCCACGCCGATAACCTGATACGGAAAACCCGTATCGCCGGGACGATTGCCCTGAATCCGCACCGTTTTGCCCATCGGGTCTTCGCCCGGAAAAAGTTTTTCCGCCATCGCTGCCGACAGGACGCAGTGCGGCAGTGCTTCCCGTAAATCAATATCGGAAAGGAATGTCCCCCTGTCTATGTCAATTTGCGACAGTTGGGCGTATAGCGGCGTAGTACCGACGAGACGACCGTCAATTTCTTTTGAACCGGCGGCAAATGTCCGGCGTATTTCACGCACGGGCATCATTTCGACAATGGACGGAATCGTGTCTTCAATCCGTTCATAATCCTCCCGTTTCAGACCGTAGGTAGGAACCGGATGCCTCCCTATTGTTGCCATTTCGGGATTTGCCGGCTTAATGGTTCGGACGATAATGTTGTTCGCCCCAAGGGATTCGATTTGTTCTTGGGCTTTGATACTGATTCCTTCTCCGATAGCCATTAGCCAAATCACGCTGGCAACGCCGATGAAGATACCGAGGACAGTCAGCATTGAACGCATCGGGTGAAGCAGGAGCGATTTAACGCCGAGTTGCCAAGTGCGGAACCAAGCAAGCATAAAAGAGAAGCCGAGTTAGCCGCGGGAACTTGTTCCCGCAGAAATTGGAACGGTCAATTCGCATATTGTACAGAAACGGCGGAAAAGAATCAACAGTAAAATTATTCTATAGCCGGTTGTTCCGTTGTATTTCCGGCAAATTATGGTACAACCAGCGGAAATCATTATGACAGTTTTAATTAAGCAGGATAAGTCCTGCCCTGCTGATATGCCAGACAATTTAACGGCCGACCCTATTT
This sequence comes from Planctomycetaceae bacterium, assembly GCA_031261125.1. Lineage (GTDB taxonomy): Bacteria > Planctomycetota > Planctomycetia > Pirellulales > Thermoguttaceae > WRKP01. The sequence continues at coordinate 8,418 of JAISJZ010000424.1, forward strand.
CCCAAGAACGGGAGCACCTGCGTCAACTTGCGGAACAGCCGTTCATTCCGCGGTCGCTCGGTTATATCAAGATGACCGGTCCCGGTCTGCTGCAATCGGCGATGACTCTTGGTGCCGGCAGTGCTGCCGCGTCCGTTGTTGCCGGGGCATCCTTTGGGTACAAACTTCTCTGGGTACAGCCCGTTGCAATGTTTCTCGGCGTAATGATGTTCGCCGCCGTGAGTAAAATCGTTCTGACAAAATCCGATGAACGTCCGTATTGGTACTTTATGAAAGAATCCAAACGGATTTTCCCGCCGCTGACGATTCTTGTCTTCTTATGGGCGTTGGCAACAGTAATGGCTTCGATGATTTGGCATTTTCCGCAGTACACCCTTGCCGCAGGTGCCGCCCGTGCTGTCGTGGAACAATTCGTACAAGGAACAGTGCTGCAAACGGACGGCGGACACCTCACACCGCTGGGGCTTGCGGTTAGTTGGACTGCCGGTATCCTGATTTTAGCCGTGAACATCATCGCCGTTTTTAATTACGGCAAGGGCGGTATCGGTATCCGTATCTACGAATGGTTTTTGCGGGTAATGATGATGCTCGTCTTTTTGACATTTTTTCTCGTGGTCGTTCTTAACTTTAAGAAACTCGACTGGCTTGAACTCGGCAGGGGTTTTATCGGTTATTACGGTATTCCGTCCAACGGAAATCCGGCGGAATATGCGAAAACACTCACTACGGTTCTCGGTATGATTGGGGCGGCAGTCGGTATCAATATGACGTTTCTGTATCCGTATTCTTTGACAAAAAAAGGTTGGGGCGAGGAACATAAAACCCTGGCGAAATGGGACTTGGGTATGACGATGTTCCTGCCGTTCACGATTATTACCTCGCTGATAATGGTTGGAATGACGGTCGGCGGCGTTTATACCGGAGCAGACGCGGTGAACGAAAAAATCAGTGCGCTGGGGGCTGCGGCGGCATTGCAGTCCGGCGGATTCATCAGTAAAGAAGTGGCGACGGTCATTTTCTGCGGCGGTCTGTTCGGAATGACCTGCGGGGCCATATCCGCTCATATGACGTGCTGCGGTTTTACTTGGTGCGAAATGCTCGGTCTGAAACAGACAACGTGGAAGTTCCGCTTGTTTGCGCTGACACCGGGTATCGGCATCTTCGGCGTGGTTGTTCAGTTGCCGTTTTGGTTTCCGGTGGCGGCAAGTGCGGTATGCCTGACGATGCTGCCGATTGCATACCTGTTGTTCTTGATTTTCTCTAACAGCCGGAAAGGACTGGGCGGTGCCGTCGGAAAAGGTCCACTGCATTGGCTCTTCAATTTGATTTTGATTGTTGCGCTGGTATTCGCAACTGTTGCGGCAGCAATTAAAGTAAAAAGCGGCGTAATTGATAATCAGAAAATAAAAGAGGCCGTCCGGCAATTTTTTGAGGGTTAACAGCCGGTTGTTTGCGCAAACGCCTGTTATCAGGGAGGTTCTAAAAACCTCCAAACAAAAAAACAAAGAAAAAACTCTTTATTTTCTCCTCCCCCCTTTTTACGGTAAAAAATAGTTTTTAGAGGACCTCCATTACCTAATCCCGCCAATGCGGAATTGCCGATAACGATGTAATGCGGTACCGTTCACTGTTGCTGTTCATTATTTTCTGTTTACTGTTCACTGCTCCGCTTTTTTCGCAGGAACAGCAGCAACCGCCCGGTGCGCCGCGTTGGCAGGTCGGTACGCCGGGCAAAAAGCCGATATGGTATCCTTACACCTATCTTCGCCGGAACGATTCCCAAGAAGGCGATGAAAAAGTCGTAATTGTCCCGGCAACGAACAAACGGCAAGCAATGCTGGACGCACAAACATATCACGTTGGATGGAATGCGGTCGATGCGTGGGCGGGACAGTCCCGCGTGATGTACTGCGTTCTGCTCAGAAAGCGTCCGCCGTACATTTCCGGTCAGCCGCCGGTGATGCGCCGGATTCCGAAAGAACGTCAATAATTTACCGGCACGTTATGCAAACCGGTGCTGTCCGCCGATAGACACCGGACGTGTTGCCGTAGGGTGTCGGGGCGAACGTTGCGCTTTGCTGTCCGTAATGCACAAGATACTGTTTCGGATACGGCTGCTGCGACGTTATCATCGCTCCTTGCACCGTCCCCGTCGTTCCGGTCGGCGGAACCCGGTTGATAGACGATGTCGCATTACGCGGCGCGTTAGTCCAATAATAAGATGAAACAGAATACATTCTTCCTCCGTTGTGTCTATCGGCAAACAACTGACAGCAGTTCAATTCCGGCACCTGCGCTGCGGGCTTTATTTTTTTTTCTGATTGTACTGATTTACTGCCGGACATTCTGCAAGACAGCGGAAAAATGCGGACGGGCAGAATTTTTTCAAAAAAATAAAATTCTTTTCAGAACATCTTGTATTTTTTTCCCGAATCGGCTAGAATGGGATATATTATTCTGTCTTAATAAGGTGGACTTACCGGAATAGATACGGATTATGGCTAAAAAACAAGCAGTTTGGGGAATCGATATAGGCAATTCGTCGCTCAAAGCACTGCGCTGTCAGTTTGCCGACGAACCGGGAAAAATCGAAACAACCGCGTTCGATTTCATCGAACATTCCAAAATTCTCTCTCAACCGGGAGCAGAACCGGCGGAAATTTTATCGGAAACCCTGCAAACGTTTCTGTCCCGCAATACCTGTAAAGGCGATAAAGTGGCGATTTCCGTTTCGGGACAAAACACGATTTCCCGGTTTCTGAAACTGCCGCCGGTGGACCCGAAGAAAATCCCCGACATTATCAAGTACGAAGCAAAGCAATGGCTGCCGTTCGACCTGGACGATGTCATTTGGGACTTTCAGCCCATCGGTGCCGCAGACCGCAGCGATACGACGATTCCTATTGATTCTGAAATCGGAATGTTTGCAATGAAACGGGACATTGCAATGAAAACATTAGAACCGTATGTCGAAAAGTCCATTGACGTTGACTGTATTCAAAGTTCGCCGCTGGCTATCTACAACTTCGCGGCGTTCGACCAACTCGGCACGCAGAGTACTGATATCTACGACCCGGACAGTCCGCCGGAGTCCCTCGTGGTTCTCAGCGTCGGTACCGACGCAACTGATGTCGTTGTTACGAACGGTTTCTCCATTTGGATACGCAGTATTCCCATCGGCGGAAACGTCTTCACCAAAGCGTTAACGAAGGGCTTGAAACTGACGTTTTCCAAAGCGGAATATCTTAAACGTAATGCCGTGGCGGCACAAGACCCGAAGGCGGTGTTTCAAGCAATGCGTCCGGTGTTCAACGATATGTTAAGCGAAGTTCACCGTTCGCTGGAATACTATCAAAGTTTGAACCGCAAAGTTAAGTTCAGCAAAATTCTGGCACTCGGTAATGCGATGAAACTGCCCGGACTGCGGCAATTTCTTGCGCAGAACCTCGGCTATGAGGTTGTCAGGTTAAGTGCGTTTAACAACCTCATTGGTGCGGACGTTCTGAACGGCGAACAGTTCAAGGACAATGCGGTTTCGTTTGCCGTCAGTTACGGTTTGGCGTTGCAGTTGCTCGGCGAATCACAACTTTCAACCAACCTGATTCCGAAAGAAATTGTTACGGACCGGATTATTCGGGAAAAGAAACCGTGGGCATTGGCAGCAACGTCTGCCCTGCTGCTCGGACTGATGTTTCAATTTGCCGGTGCGTCGCGGGCTTTGGAAACCATTTCCATCGGTGATTACGGTGCCGCCGAGAACAACGCAAAAAACGTTGCGTCGTACTCATCGAAGATGAAAAGTGAAACGACCGCCGCCGTCGGAACGTTTAAGGAAATCGACACTATCGGCAAAAACCTGACGAGTAATGTTGAAGGACGGATTACTTGGCTGGAACTGTTGCGGGCTATTAACGAAGCATTGCCGAAGGAAGCAAAACAACTTGCCGGAAAAAAAGCGGACGAAGTGGCACAGCAGAACCGGGTTTTCGTTTCCAATATCGAAGCAATCACAGTCGATAGTTTATCGGAATGGTTCACCCCGCTCAAAGAAAACAAACGGTACTATCCTGACGATGAGGAAGTTGCCGAAGCATTGGAGGGCGGCACCGAAACAGCGGCAGGCGGGGAATCCCCCGGTTCTTCTGAAACAAGCACTGCTGCTCCGGCGGATGCCGATGCCGCAGAAGGACCGAAAAATCCCGCGACGATGACCGAAGATGAACGTCTTGAAGTCATTACCGGTCCGAAAGAAGACGCTGCTCCCGAAGGAACGTTAGCCCGCGTAGTACAACTCGTCGGCTATCATTATCACAACCCGGACAAGGCAACCGATATGATGGGGTCAGGTTTTCTGCGGAAAACATTGTTGCGGAACCTGAAACTCGGACAAGTTGTCCTTCCGGCAACTCTGGAACGGCAGATGAAAGACACGCAATCGGCAAAAGAGTCCGTTTCAATGGCGGAATTGGGTATTTCGTATCCGACAATTTTGGATATTCCGAAATTGACCCGAACGGTGATTTTGAATCCGAGAGTCGTTTTGGAAATCTTTATGAAACAGCGGAAGGAAATGCTGGAAAAGCAGCGTCGTCCGGGTGCCGGCGGATTCGGCAGTACCGGCGGGTTCGGCGGCGGTATGGACAGCGGAATGGGCAGCGGCGGAATGGGGGGAATGAGCGGCGGGTTCGGCAGCGGTGAAATCGGCGGCGGTCTGTTCACCGGCGGCAGCGGCGGTTTTTCCGGTTCTAATGCCCGCGGGATGCAGGACTTGGGTTCCTCGTTCGCCAATCCGTTTAATCCGCAGTCCGGCGGCGGTGCGTCCGGGTTAGAGGCGTTGAAGTACATCCGTAAAATTTCCGGTGAAATCGGCGAATCGGACAAAATCACGCTTCGGCGGTTCGATTTTGTTGTTCAGTTTGCGTGGGTGGAAACGCCGCCGAGTACCAGAGAAAAGAAACGGGAAGATGCACGGTTAGCCGCTTTGGAAAAACAAAAAGCAGAGACATCGTCGGTGTTGGAAGGTGAAACAACCGAGCCGCCTGCCGAAGAACCGGCGACGGCAACGCCGGAATCTGCTCCGGCAGAACCGGCACCGGAAACACCGGTACCGGAAGCAGAACCCGCATCGGAAACACCCGCACCGGAAGCAGTACCCGCAACCGCCCCGCCGCAAACGGCTGGTTAACCAAACATAACATTTTCACCAATGGCTAAAAAAGCAGAATTCAATCTCGCAACGGTTAAAAAATACATTTTTTGGGCGGTTCTCCCGATTGGGGTCATCGCGCCGCTCGTTCTGACTTCAGTGGCAGTCGGAACGGTTAGCAAAGCGTTTAACGACCGAAAAACCGCTTTGGAAAATCAGAAGTCCGAGATTGAAAAAATCAGTACCGATTCGGCGCATCCGAACGAAGCAACGATAGCCGACATAAACAACTGCACGGAGGATTTACGCGGCAGGGTTGTGAAGGCGTGGACAACGATGGAGAAAGACCAGAAAGAACGGAACACGTGGCCCGGCGAAGAACTCGGTGAGCCGTTTATGGCGGAAATCGAAAGAAAGAAGTTTCACGACCCTATATCGGTGCCGTCGCGGGAAACGTACCTGAACTTTATCGAAAAATATCTGCCGCAATTAGAAATTTATGTGGAACGCCGCAGAATTCAATACTTTGACGAAGGTCAATGGCGGGAACTTGACCCTACGGAAAATGTCGGGTCGATGGCGCAGTCCTCCGCAGACAGCGGAATGGGCAGCGGTCCGGGTATGGGCGGCGGTATGAGCGGCGGGTTCGGCGGTACCGGTTTTTCAGATATGAGTACTACCGGAACGCTTGAGCAGATTTTGCCGAAGGGACCGGACGGCGAAGAAATTTTCCGGTATGTAGGCAAAGTAGATTGGCCGTCGCCGGAAACGCGGACGGTTACAACGTCGTGGGAGCGTCTTCCGAGGTCAAATGAGGTCTGGTATGCCCAAGAAGAACTTTGGGTCTATTACGCTCTTCTCTTCGTTGTGAAAGAATCCAATCTCAAAGCAACCGGTCCGCATAACGCGGTAATTAAGCGGATTGCGAATCTTCTTATCGGACAGCAGGCATCGGCGGCGTTAGCAGCGCAATCAGGCAACCGAATCGGTAAAAGTGCGGCGGGAATGGACAGTATGATGTCCGGCGGCAGCGATTCGATGAGCAGCGGTGCGGGCGGCTCCGATGCCGGTGCCGGCGGTTTGATGGGCGAAAGCGGCGGAATGCAGGTCGCCCGCTCCGAAGAAGATGTCATTAAAATCAAGAAAAACCGCCGGTATGTTGACGACAAAGGAGAGCCGCTCGCCGCCGATGCGGAATCGCCGTTCGGACAGTTCAACCGGATGCCGATATGTCTGCGGCTTATTGTGGACCAGCGGAAAATCCCGGAAATCCTCGTAAATTGCGCGAATTGTCCGATGCCGATTGACGTTCTTTGGGTTCGTTTCAATCCGGCGGCGCAGAAACCGTTTGAATTGAGTGCTTACGATGCGTCGGTCGGTGCCGGTGCTGACGGCGGCGATATGGGCGGCGGGATGTCCTCCGGCGGAATGGGCGGCGGCAGTGATATGAGCAGTTCGGGAATGGGCAGCGGGATGTCGTCCTCCGGCGGAATGGGCGGTACCGGTACTACCGGCGGAGAGACCGGCGGCGACCAGATTAAATTAGATGATGTCGGCGGTCCCTACGGCAGTTATGCCATTCCGATTGAAATTTACGGATGTATCAATATATTTAATCCGGTTGACACGAAAAGTTTGAAATCGCCGGCAGAAGAGACAGCACCGCCGGCGGGCGGCAGTCCGGCTGAAACTTCCGCGGAATAAGCCCCCACGGTTAACGCACCCGCACCGGCAGCAGCGAATCCTTAATCCTGAATCCTACAATGGCAGCAAAAACAAGTAAAAAGAAGAAGAGGAATTCTCCGAATTTTCTCGTCCTGCATATCGAGAAAATCATTTTTGCGCTGGTCATTCCGGCAGCGGTTTATATCGCCTATCAGGGGACGCAGTACAAAGGGCTAACTTGGCAGCCGGATGTGCTGGTGCAGGCATCAACGAAAGCGGATACCTTCGTGAAAAGCAATAACCGCAAAGCCGCCGACGAGGGCGTGGAAACTTTCTCCTACGACACTTACGCAACTTGGATTAAGACGAAAATCAAGCCGGAATTGTATCAAACAGATACGACGTGGCTGCCGTCGCTGTTCCCGGAAAAGAACAAACGGGGAAAAGTGGAGGTGTTTCCGGTTCACGATTTGAAAGCGTCGTCCGGTCTTGGTGCGGTAACTATCAATCCGGCTTCGCCGCTTGGACAGGAACGCCTCGCAGAACAGAACAAAGCCGCCGGAGGTACCGGTGGTAGTGCCGTCCCAAATACCGGCACGATGGGAATGGGGAGCAGCGGAATGACCGGCGGAGTGCAGATCGGCGAACGCTGGGCAATCGTTACCGGATTGATTCCGATTAAACAGCAACTGGACGAATATGTTTCGGCATTTTCGACAAGCACCTTGTCCGACCCGGTGCGCGATTTTCCGTCATATTACCTGTACGATGTGGAACGTGCTGAAATCGAACCGGGAAAAGCCGACCCCAACTGGGAGAAACTCGAATTCATAACGGTCTGGAAGGAAAAGACAACGTTATGGGCGGCAGCGGCGGGATTCGACCCCGTTGACCCGACGTATCTTGCACCGGTTCATCTGTTTCCGATGGCGTATCCCCTTCCGCCGGTCGCGAAAAAATATAACGAAGATGTCGTCCATCCGCCGGTGGTTCCAATGATGACAGAATCCCAAGTCCGGGATTTGAAAGATGCCGAAAAGGTTCAGAAAAAAATGTTTGACGAAATGCTGAAACTGAATCAGGCAGACCTGTTGGAAAACGGACCGGCATTTTCCAGTGCCGGCGGCGGTGCGGGAATAGGAATGGGAACAGACGGCGGAATGAGCGGCGGCGGTATGGGAATGGGAACCGGTATGGGAATGGGCAGCGGTCCCGATATGGGAGGAACCGGCACTAGTGGTCGCACGACCCGCCGGCAGCGTGAAGCCGCAAAGAAACTGGAAGAAGAATTGAAGCCGGTTGTTGTAACGGATTTCCTGTTCCGTTTCCTCGATTTCAAAGTCAAAGCGGGAAAATCCTACAAATACAGGGTTCGGCTTTATTTGGCAAATCCGAACTACGAATTGCAGGCAAACTTTTTGGAACAGGATGCCTTGGCAAAAGAGAAGTGGCTGATAACGGAATGGAGTGAAACGTCGAATATGGTAACGATTCCGTTGGAATCACGAATTCTTACATCAGACATAACAGCGGCGAACGCGAGAACACCGTGGGACGAGCCGTATGCCAAAATTACAATGGTTTATTTCGATATGAACGACGGTTCGGAATGGTATGCCGAAAAAGACCGCGTGTCCCGCGGAACAACCTGCAACTTCAAAAAATTAGAAGTAACGAATCCGGCATTGGAACAGAGGGTAAATACGGGCGGCACAATGGACAGCGATATGGGAGTAAGTTCGCCGCCGCGGACTTCTTCGCCCCGCAACAGACCGTCGGCGCGGGGAACAACCGCAGCGGCACCGAAGAAAGACAAAGAAGACAAGCAGACGATTGAAGAAGCAAAGTCCAATGTCTGTGTTCTTGATATGCTCGGCGGACAACCGTTGTATAAGACAAACTTTAAGGACTCCAACAAGATTTTGGACTTAAAATCGCCGTCGAAGATGCTCGTTCTGGAACCGAGCGGCAATATCGTGATTCACGCCTTGACCGTTGATTTAGCCGAAATTGAGCAAATGAAATACCCGAAGGGACAAATAGGAATGGACGCAATGGGCGGTTCCGGTATGATGATGGGAAGTCCGTAATCATCCTTTGGAGAGTTTCTAAAAACTCCCTTAGGAGTACCTTTCATTATTTTGAAGACAGAAGACAGCGTTTTCCTTTCTGCTAACGTTCTGGTTGTCGATGACGACCCCGCTATTCTGCGCTTGCTGTCGCACCTGTTAGAACAAGGCGGACACAAGGTAAGGATGGCAACGGACGGCAATCAGTGTTTACAGATGGTATTGCAGGAATGTCCTGACGTTCTTATCACCGATTGGATAATGCCGGGATTGGACGGTCTGGAAGTGTGCCGCCGCGTCCGCCAACTGTACAACCGGAAGGTCTTATCGCACTACACTTACATTCTGCTGCTCACTGCCCAAACGGGACGGAACTTTTTCATCGAGGGCTTGGAGGCAGGAGCGGACGATTTCGTCGAAAAATCAACGCAATCCTTATTCGATTTGCGGATTGAAATCAAAGCCCGGCTCAAAGCCGCGCTGCGTATTCGTAAATTGGAAACCGATTTGGAGTTCGCCGCAAAATATGACTTGCTGACATCGCTGCTGAATCGGTTATCGTTTTTTGAATCCGCCCACGTCCTTTGGGAACGTTCCATTAAGAACAAGTTTCCGCTGGCATCGGTGATGTTCGACTGTGATTTTTTCAAACGGGTCAACGACATCCACGGACACGCCGCCGGTGATGCGGTGCTGAAAGAAATGGCGGTTGTCCTGAAAGGATTTTCCCGGCAATCAGATTTAATCTGCCGGTACGGCGGTGAAGAGTTCTGCGTTCTCCTGCCGGGCTGCGATGAGAAAACGGCGTGGAACTGGGCGGAACGAATTCGGCAGCAGTTTGAAACGCATCCGATTAAACACGATAATTTGGAAATTGGTATCACGGCTAGTTTTGGAATTGCAGAACGGCTGGACGATACGTTGGAACTTGACCAACTGATTGAACGTTCCGACCAAGCCCTGTTGTTTGCCAAAGAATCGGGACGGAACCGGTGCGTGTGTTTTTCAGAACTTCTTGAAGTCGAATCAGGAGTGAAAGTATCCGGTACCCGACAGTTATTTGACGGCGTTACCGCCGCCGAGGTGCTGACTCCGTTCACTTTAACGGTAAATCCGCAGGAAACCGTTGCCTCTGTAATGGACTTTTTCTTGGAAACACGGATTGAACAACTGCCCGTTGTTGACAGTAACGGCGATTTAATCGGTACCGTTTCCGAACGGTTGTTTGTCCCGCTCATCGGCAATCTTGCCGAATGGAAGGACCCCATTGCGAATTTGGTTTCCAAGACGGTGATTAGTTATCCGGTTGAAACGCCGCTGCGGACGATTTATGATTTCTTCTGCCGGGTGTCAATTCGGCAAATTCTAATAATGGACGATAAGAAGCCGGTCGGGTTCATTAACCGGACGCAGATGCTCCGCTGGCTGCGCAACCGCTGGGCGGTGTCTTGCGGTACTTCCGAATTTTCCGATATTATTCCGGCTTCGGCGACACGGGAATTACCGTTTAAGAATTTGCACGAGTCCGTTAACTCGCTGATTGCGGCATTGACCGATTTAGACGGAATGGTTGACGGCGATAGATTGCCGAATGGTGTTGACCGGATGCGGTTAGTGTCGGAAATTTCTCAATCGCAAGACGTAATGGACCAAGTGTTGAAGTACAGCACTGCCGGTGAAGACAACACAACCGGCAATTTAGCACAGTTCAGTTTCGTGTAATTTTTTACTTCTTCCATCTCGCTTTCCTTTGCTTTCCTGTGAATAAATCTTTTTTTGTTTTCTGTTGTCTGATTCTTTCATTGCAACTCTATGCTGCGGAACCGAATGAGATGCCGCTGCGTGCCGTATATTTTGTGCCGTCCGATGCCGAACCGCTGCCGGACCGCCAAGAACGGCTCGGTCGGGTAATGAAGTACGTTCAGGACTTCTACCGCAAAGGAATGTTCCAAAACAGATTCGGAAACAAAACCTTTGCGCTGGAATGGGACAAGCCCGCTCGACTGAAACTCTATACCGTCAACGGTAAAAAACGGCAAACGGAATACGGACGCAGCGATGCGTGGGTTGTCCGCGATGAAGTCCGGGATGCGTTAAAATCAAAATACGGTATCGACATCAATGACGAAGTTGTCGTCATCTTTCAGGTTCTCCTGAAATGGGAAAACGGCAAGGCAGTCGAGTTGGGTCCTTATGTCGGCAGCGGTTCGCCGTACAGCGGAACCGCGTGGGTGTATGACGATAAACGGTTGGATGCAGCACTTTTGTCCAGTACCGAACCGGGCGGTTATTACGGAAGACCGTGTTCGATTGGACAGTTTAACACGCATTACATCGGCGGCATTGCTCACGAATTGGGACACGCCTTCAGTTTGCCGCACGAATGTGAAAACGATGAAGAGCGGAAAACAAAGGGATATTCCCTGATGGGCGGCGGCAACCATACGTTCGGGCAGGAACTGCGTCATCAGGGACTCGGAACGTTTTTGTCGCCGGCATCGGCACTGCGTCTGTCGAAAGTGAGGGCGTTTTCCGGCGATTTACCCGGTATGCGGGAAAGAGCGTATTGGACGTTCAAAGACCTTAAAGCGGTTCAAAAAGATAAGACAAAAAATTCGTTTGTCCTTTCCGGCAGAGTTGAAGCGTCGCCGAAACTTGCCGGAATTATTGCCTACAACGATAACGGAACTATCGGGGCGGATTACGATGCAAAAACGTTTGTCGGTGAGGTATCGGCAAACGGAACATTTCAAGTTGACGTAAAGGAGTTGGAAAACGTTCCGTATCAACTGCGGCTGTGCGGTGTTCACGAAAACGGAGCGGTAAGTGTTTTGAGTGCGGATTACGCCGTGAAAGACGGCATTGCTGATTTGTCGGCAGTGAATTCCGCAGTGCCGCTGGACATACTGCGGAAACTGTTCCGCGTCGGCAATACCGGGGAAATTGAAAACATCGCAAGAAAGTACGCGGACGACGAGGAATTGCAAGCGAAATGCCGATTTCTGATTCGCTTGTTGAACGTCCCGAAAACATTTGACGCTGCTTTACTGCCGGAAGATGTCCGCAGAGCGGACTTATCGTTTGCCGATTTCACGAAAGCGGAAACCGGCTGGGGCAACTTCCGCCGGGCGCACGTTCCCGAAGATGTTTTTATCCAAATCGGCAAAACGTTTTTCGATTCAGGACTGTATGCTCACGCCCCGTCGGTTTATAAAATCGAATTGCGGGGCAAATGGACGAAGTTTGATTTTGTTTACGGTTTGCAGAACGGATACGACGGTCCCGTCCGGTTCGCTCTCAAAGGGGACGGCAAAGAATGGTTCCGCTCTGATGTTGTGAAAGACCATAACGTTCACCGTCAGAGTGTTAATATCAAAGACGTTCAAACGCTGGAACTGCTCACAGAATCCGCGGCGGAAAACGGCAACAGCGGTGCGTGGGCGGTTTGGGCGGAACCGGTACTTTCCCGCTAACGGTTCACGCCGCGGGGCAACTTCAGGATACTTCCCGGTTTCCGTTATTCCATATATTCCGTAGTTTTTTTTTGCGATGGGTTTGAGAAAAAAAGGAAACCCGGAAGAGACGTGCGCAATATCCAGTCCGACAGCAAGTTTTTTTCCTAACAAAAGTTTTTTAATTCCGTATAGATGAAAGAGGACATTCATTACCATTACGGAGTTTCCAATGCCCACGACTATTCTTTCCTGATTTGCCG
>JAISJZ010000028.1 GCA_031261125.1 Planctomycetaceae bacterium
CTTCATACTTTTCAAAGGCATTATTGGGTTCGCTCATTTGGTATTTTTGCTGAATGTTATTGGTGTTTCACCTCTGTATTCTACTATTTTTTTGTAGAAAAACAATCGGAAGGAGAGGGACAGAAGTTTTTACAGCCGCTCGATTTCTTCGATGGGCAATTCGGTGATTTCGGCGATGTCCGAAAGTTGATAACCCTTTGCTTTCATACGGCGGGCATCTGTGATTTGTCTTTCAGATTGTCCTTCGACTCGTCCTTCAACCCGTCCTTCAACGCGCCCTTTAACTCGTCCTTCAACTTGTCCTGCCTTCCACGAATCGTTGATTGCCAACCGTTCGTAAAAGTCGAACATTCTGCGCCGCTCTTCGAGATTGCGGCTGACGGGGTCTGCCTTGTAGGCGGTGAACTGCCGCATCGCCTCTTGAATTTCCGGTTGGGCAAACGCTTCGCCGATGATAGGATTCTGTGCCGCTAACTGTGCCATTGTTTCCCCGCTTTCTCTGCCGAAAATTAAAAAACAAATCCAATACGCCAACTTCGGCGATACCTGATTCAACTTGTCCGACGCTCCTTGCAAGACCGGTGCTAACCGCAAAACGTGAATTTGTAAATGGTCGCTGAATACGATGTTCTCGTCAATTTCCCGTGCCGAAAATTGCAAGTGCAACTTATCGGACTTCATAAAGATTGCAAACTCCGTTATCACAATCGCGAACACCGGGTTTAATTCGCCGTATTGACTGCCGCGTGCCGCTTGACCGGAGTAGGTCTTTGCCCAGCCGAGTAATATCCGCGGCTCGAATGCCGTATGGTCATTCGTCTGAACCTCGATATTGTAAAACCTGTTCCATCCGTCCCGGACGCGGACATCCAACACGACACGCCGTTCGACTGAATAGTCCTGTAAACTGATAGGATTGAGTACCTTTGCTTCAACAACGGGCGACCAACCGCCGTCCAGCAACACGGCATTGAGCAGATGAACGAGAATCCACTCATTGTTCGGATTGGACAGAAATATGCCGATAAACAAGTCCGAAGTCGGCTTGATCTCAATATCTTCATACTTTTCAAAGGCATTATTGGGTTCGCTCATTTGGTATTTTTGCTGAATGTTATTGGTGTTTCACCTCTGTATTCTACTATTTTTTTGTAGAAAAACAATCGGGATATTGCGCACGTCTCTTTCGGGTTTCCCGATTTTTTTCTCGAACCCATCGCAAATAAAGAGCTACGGAATATATGGAACAACGGAAATACTACGGAATTTGAAGTCCGTACTTTCCGTTATTCCGTGTGTTCCGTAGTAAAAAAGGAAACCGAGACGTTTTAATTTTTCTATTTCACTTCGCTCAACTTAATCCAACGTTTCTCGGCGGCGCAAACCAAAGCGGCTTCGAGAACCCGTGCCGTTTGATACGCATCGTTGAAGTCCGGCAGCGGCACCGTCGGTTCCTTGCCCGCCAACTTCAAAAGAATATCGTATGCCATCGAGGTGAACGTGTGTTCGTAGCCGATAACGTGTCCGTCGGGCCAATAATTTCCAACGTAGGGATGCACACCGTTCGTGCAGAGAATCGTCGTCCAACCCTGCACTTCACGCGGTCGGGTCTTGTCGAAAAATTCGAGTTCGTTCATCCGCTCGAAATTGAATTTGATAGCCCCCTTCGTGCCGTTGATTTCAAAGCCGTTCGGGTTGTAATTACCCGTCGCCTGCCGCGCCGCTTCATAAGACCCGACAGCACCGCTGTTGTATTTCACGAGGAACAGCGTTGTGTCATCAACGGTTACGTCGCCCAACTTGGCTTGGCTGGTATCACCTTTGCCGTACCGCAGTTGTTCGTCGGTTACAATTCCGCCGCCGCTGTCCTGTTCAATAATTTTCCGTTTTTTGACGATGGTTTCGCTGATAGAACCGCAAACCTCGTCGATTTCAAAACCCGTAACAAAGCGGGTCATATCGACGATGTGGGCGTTAAGGTCGCCGTTTGCCCCGCTGCCGGCTTTCTCTTTGGTGAACCGCCAAGTAAACGGCACGGATTCGTCCGCCCATTCTTGCAGGTAAGTGGCGTGAACCCGGACGATTTCGCCCAGTGCGCCTTGCTTCACGAGTTTGTGAGCCAAAGCGACGGCGGGAACACGGCGGTAGCAGAACCAAACGAAGGATTCGACTTTCGCTTTGATGGCGGCTTGAGCCATTTCGCGGGCATCTTGCAGCGTTCCGGCAATCGGCTTTTCGCAGGCAACCGGCTTACCGGCGGCGATAGCGGCTTTTGCCGGCGGGGCGTGCATAAAGTTCGGCGTAACGATGTCAACGAGACCAATTTCCGGCGACTTGACGAGGGATTCCCAATCAGTCGAGGAATGCTGCCATTCCCATTTCTTGGCGAACACTTCCGGTTTTTCGGCGGCGATGCCGAAAACGGTGTGCTTGACGGCGTGGAACGGCGGGTCGAAGAACTTGTTGACCTGTCCCCAAGCGTTGGAGTGGGAACGTCCCATAAAACCGGCACCGATAAGAGCAACGTTGATGTCTGACATAATAAGCGGGCAGTGGTTAGAGTTGTTTAGCCGCCGCTTCGGCGGCGCATTTGTAACATCACAATCATTATATCAAACGGAAAATTGAAAAACAAGCGGGGTATAAAAAAATTGCCGATACGTTATAATAAAAATATGCTCGTTCCGCTTTACATTTTTCTGATGGTTCCCGTTCCGATTGCCGCCGGTTTTGTGATTGCGCTCGTCCTGCGTGAACTGTACATCCGGCAAGGCGGAACGTTTGAATCAGCACAGACCAATGAGCGGGAATCTGCGGTTTCCGCCGCCAACGAACCGGCAGAACCCAATGAACAGGAATCTGTAATTTCCGCTGCCAACGAGCCGGTAGAACCCAACGAGCAGGAATCTGTAATTCCCACTACCAACGAGCCGGCAGAACCCAACGAACAGGAGTCCGTGATTCCCGCTGTTGCGGAAAACGCTATAACGACGGAAAGTGCCGCAGAAAACGCTCCTGAACCTGAACCGCCGGTTTTATCAAAAAAC
Organism: Planctomycetaceae bacterium; assembly: GCA_031261125.1. Lineage (GTDB taxonomy): Bacteria > Planctomycetota > Planctomycetia > Pirellulales > Thermoguttaceae > WRKP01. The sequence goes on from JAISJZ010000028.1 coordinate 3,048, forward strand.
ATATTTGACGATGCGGCACCGTCTCCGCCGGACTTGCATATTAACAACGCCTTGGAGGAAATGCTCGATGACGCAAATCCGGTCGTACCGTCCGACTTGTCGTCGCGGCTTGCCGAAGAAACTGCCGAAATACTGGAAATAAACGAAGACGATGACGGCAGCGGCATCTGGAACGAAGACGAAGACGATATAATGTCCCGATTGCAAGACAATGCCGGTGAACAGAACATTACGTTTTCCGATGCGGATGTCAACGAAGACGGCATTGCGGCGACGGCAGCGGAAATTCTCGGTGCGGACTTCGATTTTGACGCGCTGGTTAATCAGAAATACGGAACGGAACAGCCGGAAAACACAGAAGAGACACAGGAGACACAGAACACCGTTGAAAACGCCGATGAGGAGGCGTTCTGTGCCGATACCTTTGTTCCGTTTAACGGCGACGTACCGCAGGAATTGGAATCGGAACGGCAGGACATTGTGTCAAGTTTTCCGGCTGACTTGGTGTCGGATGCCGCTGTTGAACCGGATTATACCGCCGCCGAACGGTTCTGTTTCACCGAGGAATTACGACCGATGTTCGTACCTAAAAAACGAAAAATTCAATGAATTCGTTAGACAAAAAGACCGTTTATTTTTTAGGAAAATTAGCGGCGTTCAACCGGAAGGACGCGGCGCGTTTCGTTCAACGGCACGGCGGAAAAACAGTAAAAACGTTCACGGCAGACGTTCAGATTCTCGTTGCCGGCGAAGGCGGCGGGAACACGGATTGGGAGCAACTCAACGAAACAACACAGGAAGCGTTTGAAAACGGAACACTGGAAATTATTACCGAACATCAATTTCTGGAACGCTGCGGCGAACGGACCGAATCAACCGGAACGCTTTACACGCCGTCAATGCTGGCGGAGTTGTCAGGACTGCCGCTGGGCGTGATTCGGCAACTGGAACGCCGGCAAGTGTTTGTTCCCGCCCGGTACATTTATGAACTTCCGTACTTCCGGTTCGATGTGCTGTCAATGCTTAACGTTGTCCGGTGTATGCTCAACGCCGGTTTGACAATGACAAAAATCGTCAGTATTCTGAAAAAAACGCAGCGGTCAATTCTGAAAACAAATACCGGTATTCGCGTTGCCGGTAATGATGTTCTTTACCAAACGGACGGCGGAATCGTTGACGGACGTGGACAATACTGTTTTTCGTTTGCCGCGGAACAGGAAACGGAACGGAATACCGAACCGTTGAAAATTTTGGACAGCATTTTTGAAGACACCATTCGGCACGATGATGTTGATGCTCTTTGCGAGGCGGCACAAACATTAGAAGAAGACGGCGATTTAACCGGTGCGGCGAATTGTTACCGCGCTGCGCTTGCCGCCGGCGGAGCAGATGCAAAAATCAATTTTCGGCTCGGCGAAGTGCTGTATCGGCTGGGCGATTTACCGGCAGCCCGCGAACGCTGTTATACGGCAATTGAAATTGACGAAACACTGGTAGAAGCCCGTTTTACGCTCGGCTGCATCTTGGCGGAACAGGGCGATGACAAATTAGCGGCGGCGGCGTTCCGCGGTGCGCTGCGGTTTCATCCCGATTACGCCGATGCCCGCAAACGTTTAGAACAATTATTACAAGGTTAATTCCGCACGCTGCGGTTTCAGACCGGCATTAGAAATGAGTGTTAAATCGTCCTGATATGCCGAACCCGCCGTTGTCAAAAAATCGCCGGTCATCATTGCGTTCGCACCGGCACCGAACATTTCCGGCTGCCGGTCTTGCAGCGTTGTTTGCCGACCGCCGCAGACCCGCACCGTCGCCTTTTCGCAAATCAAACGCACCATCGCAATTATCCGCAGTCCTTCTTCCGCCGGCAACCGCCGATGATGTTCCAGCGGCGTACCAACTATCGGGTTCAAAAAATTCACCGGTATCGAATCGACTTCCAAATCCCGGAGTGTTTCGGCAATACTGATACGGTCTTCCCACGTTTCGCCCATTCCGAACAGTACGCCGCTGCACGTTTCCAAACCGCACTCTTTGACACGCCGCACCGTTTCGTACCGGTCGCGCCAACGCTGCGTGGTACATATTTCGGGATAGAACCGTTCCGACGTTTCGAGATTGTGATGAAACCGGGTAAAACCGGCATCTTTCAACTTCTGCAAACTATTTTTACCGAGTTGTCCCAGTGAAGCACAGAGCGAGTTAGCCCCTGCCGCTTGCGGCAAGGTGAGCGGCAATTCCCCCGCAACTTCGCACAGAACGTCAATGTTCTCATCGTCCAGCGAGCAGCCGGAGGCAACCCAGCCGACACGGTGAATACCGGCATCCCACGCTGACGTTGTCTTTTCCAGCAGTTCCGACTTGTTCAACAGCGGAAACACCGGAGCGGCAGTTTGGTAACGTCCGCTTTGCGCACAAAACCGGCAGTCCATCGGACAATGTCCGCTTTTGATGTTGATAATCGCATCGAGTTCAACTCCGTCGGCAAACGCCGTTTTGCGCTTCTGTGCCGCTTCACGGGTCAATTCGTCTAACGGGGCGTTCTGGAAATAATTGGCAATAGACAACGGACAATAGTTGACAAGGGACAATGAAAAATTGACAATGGGCTATTGTTCCTTGTTCCTTGTTCCTTGTCAATGATTCATTCTTAATGTCGGACGTAATTCTTTTCACGGACGGTGCGTGCAGCGGCAATCCCGGTCCCGGCGGCTGGGCGTTCATTCTGCGGCATCCGGCAACGGGCAAAGAAATCGAACGTTCCGGCAGTGAACCGGAAACAACGAACAACCGAATGGAAATGCTTGCCGTCATCAACGCTCTGAAAACCCTCACAAGACCGGTCAGCATCGAATTGGTAAGCGATTCGCAGTACGTTCTCAACGGCATTAAGGACTGGATGCCGAATTGGAAGCGCAACAACTGGCGGCGGAAAGAAGGCAAACAATTCAAACCGGTCAAGAACGTTGAACTTTGGCAGGAACTTGATAAACTTCTGACGGGACATCAAGTTCAATTCACTTACGTCCGCGGACACGCCGGACACCCCGAAAACGAACGCTGCGACCAACTGGCAGCCAAAGCATCAAAAGAATTTTCTTGACTTTCCCCAAATATAACCTATATTACTCCCCGAGGACGTATTAACCGCACACATTTTGCGCAGAATGTCTTTTCCCTAAACATTTCCCCCGCCAACAATGAAACGCTTTCACGGTATCCAAGCGAAAATTCTGTTCCGCGTTATCATTATGACGATTGCGTTGGTTATCATAACGTTGTCCTATTCGACCTACTCGTTTCGTTCATACGTTCAGCAAACAGCGAATAAAGACATTCAGGCGGCAGCGCAGGACATTATCAGCGAAGTGAAAATGCTTCAGAACCTTGCGCTGGAACAAGCCCAAGCGTTATCTTTCAAAAAGGAAATACTCGAAGGCATCCAAAAGAACGACCGCGACGTGCTGTTCAAAATTTGCGGCGATTATCAATCCGGGCGGAAAGCGGACTCATTTACGATTTGTGATGCGGCGGGAACGATTGTTCTGCGTTCACGGGATAGGGCGAAGTTCGGCGACTCGCAAGCCGATTTGGATACCGTCAAAGCCGCAATGTCCGGCAAAGCAGCCGTTCAGTATTCGACAACAAAAGGAATTCCGCTATCCATTCGGGCTGCCGCTCCGGTGTTTGATGCCGATAACAAAGTTGCCGGTATAGTAGCAAGCAATTTCCGCCTTGATGTGCCGGAATGGTGTGAACACTTAAAAAAGCGTTATCACGTTGAGAATACCACCTTTGTCGGCAAAATGCGGGTGATGACCACGCTGGTCAAGGATGACGGACAACTCGCCATCGGTACCGAGTTAGCCGACCCGAATGTGATTAAAACCATTTTTGAGGAAAAGAAGGACTATCCCGGAGAATCAAAAGTGCTGGGACGGCAGATGAAGGTCTATTATTATCCGATTGTCGAAAAAGGGGAAACGATTGCTATCCTCTTCGCCGGTCTGCCGATTGATGAAGCAAATCAACTCGTTACGAAAAATTTTTACGAAAACCTGCTCATCGCTGCTGTGGTGATGGTTGTGTTCGTCTTTATGCTCATCATCAACTCGCGGGCAATCGTCAATCCGATTCGGCAAATCGCCGTTGCCGCCAAAGAATTAGCCGACGGAAAACTGGATATTGAACTTGATGTCCGTACCGGCGATGAAACGCAGATGCTTGCGGAGGATTTTATCAATATGGCGGCAACGCTCAAAGCAAAAGTCAATGTTGCGAAACAAATTGCCGGCGGCGACCTGACGATTTGGGTACCGCTCTCCTCGGAAGAGGACGAAAGGGGTGGATGGCATTATTTAGGCCAAAAAAGTGTTTGAATAAGGTATAAACGTCCGAAAGGTTGAGGGTTAAAATTGCCTTGACCGACCATCGGTCAGGGAGTAAAATATTTCCGTTC
>JAISJZ010000137.1 GCA_031261125.1 Planctomycetaceae bacterium
GGACTTGAACGGATTCCAGTTCTTGAACCGGTCGAACAAGCCGGGTTCCTCCTTCTTTTTCGGCGGTTCCTTCGGCTTCGGCGGCGCAGAAACCGCGGCATTGGACGCAACTTTCAAAGCGTTCTCTGCATTGACCGCCGGAGCATCGCCGACCGGAACGTACCGGTACAAAAACTGCGCCCAATAACCGTCAAGAATCAGCAGCAAATCAGAGACGCGCTCCGTCCGCTGCCGCTCGTCCGCCGTCAAAAGAAGACGCTGTAATTCCTTCAACTCGTTTGAGTTCACCATAAATTGATATAACGAAACATCGTCAATATAAACGGTCCCTTCGTTCAATAACCGCAAACCAACGGCGGCTTCTTTGAATGCCGGAAGCGAATCAAATGCCGCAAACACCCGATACCAGCGAAGTTCGCCGGCCGGCTGATTCAGATACGGTTTAATCTGCGGTTCCAGCGGTACCGCCGTGAACTGCGGATTGTCCCCGCTTTCCATTGCAATCACTTCCAGCGGCAATGCTGTTGTCCCCCCCGGAATACCAAGATACATCGACAAATATAACCGGCCTGTCGGCGGCATTTCAAAAAACGGACTGTGAACAAACACCGGTTCCGCTGCGGTCGGTACAGACAACTTCAAACTTGCGCTGCCCGTGCGTTTAACGATGGTATCCAATCGGGCAGCGTTCGGTGTTGCCGAAGACCAGCCCGGAACGGTATCGGTATCCGCCGGTGTTTCAAAATCAGGGTTCTCCAATTTGTTCCACGGTACGCCGGTCTGTGCCGAATGAACCCGCTGCCGTAACTGTTCGACTTTCTGTTCCAAAACGCCGCCGGGTTTGCAAATCCCCGCCGGGTTGTGAACCGTAACGCTTTGAACCGCAGCATTCGGAGCATCAACCGCAACGGCAAGAAAATCATACGGCAGCAGCGAAACCGTCCAAATGTTGTTCGTCAGCGGTTCGGCGGTACGCCGTCCGCTCAACTCGGTAAGAACACATCCTTGCGGTGCCGAAAATGTCAACTTAGCGGCAACACCGAACGGGGCATCGTTGACCAAGTAAATGAGCAGTTGCTCCGGCGTATTCAGATACCGCACCGTTATCGGCTGCATTGAATTTTGAACAAACGTTTTGAACGGCACCAGCGGTAATTTCCGAAATGCTGCCAGAAAATCGTATAAATACTGTTCTTCGCCGAACGGAAGAAACATTCCGCCGTCAAAGAACATTGCCGTATCCGATTGAGCAAGTTGCCGAACGAAACGGCGGCGGTTCCGGTATTCTGCCGGAACAAGCGGCGGTTCCTTATGATGAAACAGTATGCCGGACGTAATACCGCTGCGGATAAATGCGGTGCCGAATTCCAAGTCGTCACTGCCCCAGTCCGGGCGCAGAAAAATCAAGGACGGCAAAGTGTTCAATTCCGCCGGGTCAATACCGAGCATCCGAATCAGGGGCAGTGTTTGAATTCTTCGGGGCAATGCCGGTGCGTTGTACCGCTGCAATTCAGGACTGTCCAGCATCGCGGAACCGGCAAGGTAAAGTACCGCATCAGGGCGGTACGCCGTAATATGTTTCGCCAATCGGTGGTAGAACACCGTTGTCTGCTGCATCCGCCATCGGAACCACGCATCCCGTACCGGTTGTCCGTTCTGAATGAACCGGGCTTTCGCGGCAGCATCCCATTGCTCAACGTCAGCAGGAAAACCGATGGTGTCCTTCACCGCTTTGCGGAATTCCTGAAACGTCCGCTCATCAATCGAATTCAAGAACAGCGGCAGTTGTGCATAACCGTTCGGGTGAAGTTGAACGGCAATACCGCCGAACGACGGATGTTTGGAGTACCGCTGTAAAATGTCCCGGACAACGCCGAACATCGCTTCCTGTACCGCCGGATGAAGCAAATTATAGGGGGAAGCGGAACGGGAATTCTCTTCTTTTCCGTAAACGTCCCAAAGTAATTCCGCCTGCAATGCTGGATTTTCCCGAAGCATTGCATCAATCTGCGGTAATGGAAAGTTAAAGTCAACCGCCGGAATCAGCGTCAAACCTTCCCTGTCAAATAAACAGTGAAGTATTGATAACTCTTCGCTCGTTGAGAGCATCGCCCCGTCATATCCGCCGAGTTGCAAAGCGTCAACAAACCGTTTAGCGGCATTTAGTCCGGTCACCGGAGGAACTTGTTCCGTCCGGTGAGCAAGTTCCGCCAGCACTTTGCGCTGCGGCTGTCCTTCAAACGGTTTCGGCAGCAGTTCCGTATCGATTTGATACAACCGGACTTTACCGTGTTCCGCAGAACGCAGCGGGTCCTCATTAACAAAGTGAACCGCTGCGTGTTTCGTTTGCGGTTCAAACAAAACCCGATGTTTTGCGGTGCGTCCGTTCGCCGGTTCGGCAGCAATTTCTTCGGCGGCGTGAATTCCGGGAACAACCGTATATTGGGTGCCGGTTTCTAACGTTTCCTCGATTCGGATTCCTAACCGCTGCGGCAGACCGGCAGGATATTCAATTTCAAGCAGGTGCCGTTTGCCCGGTTCCTTAACCGGCAGCGGCAATGTTTCTTCGGCGGATTCCAGCGCATCGGCAATTCCCGCAGAGTCAGCAACGGTGTTGCCGGTCTGAACATTGGACAGCGGACGCTGTGTCCACTTCGGCAAGTCCGGCAACTTCGGTATCGCAATGTTTCCGATTTTCGGTAAAACCGGCGAAAGCCGCATCCGCAACGGCAAAGCATTAGAACCGTTGAACTCCAGCAGGTCGTTTTTTAACAGGGAATCAATGCTGCCGACGGGACGCTGCACAGGTTTCGGGTCAAGCACGGTGAACGGAATGACCGCCGGTTCCGAAAGCGGGGAGCGGGTTACGGTATAAGAAATACGGGCGGTGAAACCCGTTTTTCGCGCCTCGTACTCCGTGCTTTTCACAACAACAGTGTAGTCCCCTTCGTCCTGCGGTGCAAGAAACGAAACGGGAATCACCGGCAGAGAATCGGCAGCGGTGCTGCCGGTCTGCGGCGGAATCTGAATTTGCAATTCCGAAAGCGGATTTTTCGGCGTTTTGTGTTTGCCGGCGGAATTCTCCTGAAAGTCCGATGTCCGAAAAACGGAGACGTTCAAATGCAGACCGGCGGAGCAGTCGGACGGTTTCACTTCGAGTTGAATCGGTGTTTGCGGCGTGAAAATTGCTGACGAATTCTTGAATTGTAATGTCAGAACCGGTTCGCTGCCCAAGACGGTATCCTGACCGGCGGCACTTCGGCTCAACACCGAAACCGTAAAAGCAAGGATAAAAATTAACAACGCAGAACACCGTCCCATTTTCGGGACGATAGGAAAATTACCGGACTATGTCAAGAACAAAAAATACAAGCGGAATGATTTACAGCGTCCGAAACACGTCGCCGGCAGCGGCAACGGTCTTCGTTATTTCGCCCTCTGTCATCGG
>JAISJZ010000150.1 GCA_031261125.1 Planctomycetaceae bacterium
AGCGATATCAGGGCTAAATAACCTAACGCCTAATCACCTCTTTTCCGACAAATGGACGCAGCACTTCGGGAACAACGATGCTGCCGTCCTTCTGCTGATATAACTCCATTATTGCAACCAACGCCCGTGAAACGGCAACCGCCGTACCGTTCAATGTGTGGACAAAGTGCGTTCCTTTTTCGCCCTTGATACGGTATCTCGCGTTTAACCGGCGGGCTTGATAATCCGTGCAGCTCGACGTTGACGTTACTTCGCCGTATTCGCCGCCATTGCCGCGGCCGGGCATCCACGCTTCGAGGTCAAATTTTCGATAGGCGGGTCCTCCGAGGTCACCCGTTGCGGTGTCAACGATTTGATACGGAATTCCCAGCCCATCGAAAATTTGACATTCCAGTCCCAGCATCTCTTGGTGCATTGCATCGCTCTGTTCCGGCAGCGTGAACGCAAACATTTCCACCTTCGTAAATTGATGTACCCGGTACAAACCGCGGGACGCTTTGCCTGCCGCTCCGGCTTCAGTTCGGAAACAATGCGAAATACCGCACAACCGCAGCGGCAACATTTCCGCATCAACCGTTTGTCCCGTCAACATTCCGCCTAACGGAATCTCCGCCGTTGCCACCAGCGATAAGTCCGTATTGTCGATACTGTAAATCTGCGTTTCGGGTCCCCGCGGTATGTAGCCCGTTCCTTGCAGAACATCGTTGCGTGCCAAGTCCGGTGTCGTTGTCAACGTGAAACCGGCATTTTGAAGTATCCCGGCTGCGTACCGCTGCAACGCCAATTCCAGCAGGACTGCCTCGTTTTTCAGGAAATAAAAACCGGCACCGGCAACCCGCGCCCCCGTCTCAAAATCAATCAAGTCCAGTTTTTCGCCGAGAACAACGTGGTCCAGCGGCGTGAAATCAAATTTCGGTATTTCGCATTTACCGAGTCCGTACCGGGTGTTCTCCGTATCATCGGCACCAATCGGCGCATCGGGATGCGTCATATTGGGAATACTGCGCTGCAATGTATCGGCTTCCGTTTCGAGTGCGGTAACTTCTTTCGTCAGAACATCGCCTTTTTCCCGCAGTTGCCGACCTTGCTCTTTGATTGCGTCCCGCCGTTCGGCAGGTGCCTTGCCGATGCTTTTGGAAACAGCGTTTGCTTCGGCTTGAATTTTTTCAACTTCCTGTTGGAGTTCTTTGCGTTTCGTTTCGAGTTGGACGAACCGGTCAACGTCCGTTTTCACGCCGCGGTTTTCACAGTTCTGTTTAACGGCGGCAGCGTTCTCGATGATGAATCTTCTGTCGAGCATTGGAAAAGAATAACATTGTTAGCGGCGGAACTCATTCCGCCGATTAACACCGGGGGACTTCTAAAAACTGTTTTTTATTCAAAAAAAAGATAAAAAAGAGGAATTACTCTAACTCCCGTTATTGTTTCACAAACCGGCGGTTTGTCAAGTGCTTCACTTTAAGCAGCGGTCGCAAGATGCAACGCTTTCCACCAGCGGCGTTTTCTGCGGTTCATAGTGGTCTCATTTTCAAAAAGGTACTCCGATTCCTGAAAGAAACCGGCTAACTGCCGGGGGTTGCCCCTCAACAACAGTACGGATTATAACTATAATCGAAAAGAACGCAATAGGGGACACAGTTGGAATACTGTTTAACCTCTGTGGATATTATGAAGGACCGTTATCAACTTGAACCCCTACGGGAATTAGCAGACCAGCAGGTTCGTTTTGCGCCCAGAGATAAAAAAATCGAACAAGCAAGAAAAGCAGAAATGCTCTGCCGGGATATTGCCGACAACAAAACCTATTCTTACCGCTTCATTTGTATCGGCATCACCGAATTCCGAACGCAGCGTTATGCCGGTTTGATGTTTGACGGCAGTAAAATCAAACACGACCTTTTGCTATTCATCGACGAACTTTTCAATTCCGCTAACGCAAGTGCTGCCGAGTTTAACGAAAAGGTTTGGACGCTCAACGAATTGTGCCGCCGATTCAACGTTTCGGAAAAAACAATTTCCCGATGGCGCAAACAAGGATTGATTGCCCGGCGTTTTGTGTTCGGAAAGAAAAAACGTATCGGTTTTCTAAACGAGTCCGTGGAGTATTTCGTTAAAAGCAATTCCGAACGCGTCCGGTACGGCGAAAAATTCCGGCAACTGACGGCGGACGAAAAGAGAACGATCATCACCGCGGCACGCCGAAGTACGGAGAACAAACCGTCGGCAGCGGTGCAACGTCTTGCCCGGCATTTAGGACGCAGTCCTGAAACCGTCCGTTTGATGCTTAAACACTTCGACGAACAACATTCCGATACGGCACTGTTCGCCCGCCGGCAGCCGTTAAATGAGGACGAACAGCGGAACATTTTTGAAGCGTACCGGAACGGAACACCGGTCAAAATTCTTGTCAAAAAATTTCACCGGACGCGGGGAGCGATTCACCATATTATCAATACCGTCAGGGCAAAACGAATTGCTGAATTACCGCTGGCGTTCATCGGCGGAGCGGACTCCTTCACGGACAACGAAACACCGGTCTTCGTTGAGGAGGAGCCGGCAACGATGCTGCCGGGTTCTGTTGACGAACAATTTCTGTTCCGGCAGATGAACCGGTTGAAGTTTCAGGCGGCACAACTGCGGGCAACACTTAACCGTGTTCATCCGAAGGCATCGGTAATGTTGCAAATTGAAACGCTGTATCGGGAATCGCTGGTTGTAAAAAACGAAATTATTGCCCTGTATTTACCGCTTATTGTTGCAGCGGCAAAACGTCATCACGGACAGAACACGGATTTATCCGATTTAATCAGCGACGGCAATCTGGTATTGCTGCAAGCGGTTGAAACGTTTGATTACCGCCGCAAGAACCGGTTCAGCACTTATCTGACGTGGGCGGTTGCCCGCCGGTTTGCCCGAACGATACCGGCGGAGAGGAAGCAGCGCAGTAAGTTTTATCCGGGCAGCGAGGACGTTCTTGCAACTGCACCGGACGGCGGGAACGGTATATTAAGCGGTGAAAATGCACAATGGGAACACCGCCGGCAAGTTGAGCAACTGCTGTTGCTTTTGGACGAGCGGGAACGGAACATCATTGCTGCCCGATTCGGTATCGGAGACCGCTTGCAGCCGGTTGCAAGAAAGAAAATCGGCATCGAAATCGGTATCACCGAAGAGCGCGTCCGGCAGATTGAAAATGCGGTGCTTGAAAAACTGCGGGACAAGTCCCGCAGTTGACTGTTGTTATTTCTTTTCTTCTTTCGGCGGTTCCGCAGCGGGCTTCGGCGCATTTTCTTCCGGGTTCGCTAATGCGTCCAATGCCTTTCCGGGGTCAAAGTCCGTCGGTCCCTTATCGAATGTTTCACTTTTCAAATTGTCATCGACTTTGAAATCGTCCGCCTTCGGTTTTTCCAAAACCTTTGCCGCTGCCAATTCAAAGAAACGTTTCGTTGACGGACGAGACACCAACGTCAACTGTTCCTTCGCTCGTTTGCCCCAGAATTCGTTCGGATACTTATCGGCAAGTGCTTTATAAGCGTTTTCCGCTTCCGCCAAATCGTTTTTGCCGGTGCGGACGGCGGCGAACGTCTCATAAACCTGACCAGTACCGAAACCGGCTTGCATCAGCACATCCGGCGTTTTGGCAGTCGCTTGCAGTTGTTGCAACTGTTGAAGGGCTTTTTCAATTTTCTTTTCCGCTTCGCCTTTGTCAATGAACATCTGACTGATTCCCTCGGCAAGAAGTTGCCGGGCAAGCGACAGCCGGGCTTGTTCCCCAACCGGGCGACCGCTGTACGCAAGAGCAATGGCTTCGAGTTCCGATTCTGCGTTCGGCGAGCGGATAGCGGCGAAATACTGCCGCCACGATGCGGCTTTGCTTGATTCCAAAGCACGGGACGAGTACAGAAAGACAAGCAGCAGAGCGAAAATCAGGATTCCTGCGGTGCTGAGCAGCCGGCTGTTCGGCTGAATCCAATCCTCATATTGGGCGATAATCCAATGTGCTAAATCGTTCTGCATTAAGTGATGCCGCCGTTCGCTGTCCATAGTGGAAAAGGGTGAAAGGAAATATCATAACAACCGTTAGGAGGATTATAACCGGAAACGGCAGGTTCGGCAAGGGCAGTTTTCGGCGGAGTGTATGGAAGGGTGCATAAAAATTGGGCGAGGGGATTTTTTTCGACTAAGGCACTGTAAAACAATAATTCGTCCAGAACTGGCATTGGGTTGCGATGTCATATTTAGTATTATTCCGCAATGGATGCGAGTATCATAACCAAAATCAGAAATAAATACAACAGCATTTCTCCGTTATTTGACGAGCGGACAAAACGCCTCTGGGCGGCTGCCGAAGCACAAGCCCTCGGACGCGGCGGAATCACTGCCGTTCAAGAAGCGACCGGTATCAATCGGCAAGCCATCCGAAACGGTATCACCGAATTAAAAAAATACCGAAACACTCTCTGCCGACCGTTGCCGCAAACCCGGCGGCGGACGGAAGAA
>JAISJZ010000187.1 GCA_031261125.1 Planctomycetaceae bacterium
CGTAATCAATTTTAATCTTCGGGTCGGTACTGCTGAACGTCGCTGTCCGGTCGGTCGCGTCCGTCCATTGTCTGAGAATCGTTTTAATGGCATTGCTCTCCGGTTCGGCATTAAAATCGCCTGCAAGAATCGTCAGTACGTCATTGGACGCAAGCAGTTCATTTACTTTGTCCGCTTGCAGCGTCCGCCGCTCATCGCTGATATGGCAAAAGTGCGTACAGCAGAATCGAATCTGCGTTTTGCCGTCCAATTCGACAACGGTTTCGAGCAGCCCCCGGTCTTCTTGTCCCTTCTGTTGCGGTAACTGCGTCATCTTTTGCTCTTTCACCGGAAAACGGGACAGGACGGCGATACCGTATTCGCCGCCGTTGGCGAAGGCAACGGTCTTACCGAACACCGCTTTTAGTCCGGTCAATTTTTCCAGCAGTGCCGGCTGGTCTTGCTTTTCTGTCCGCTTGGCATTGCGGTCAACTTCCTGCAACGCCACCAAGTCCGCTTTTTGTTCGTTGATGAGTTTCGCTGTCCTTTCGATGTCGAGTTTGTTGTCCATCCCGATTGCGATATGGATGTTGTAGCACAACACCCGCAATTCCCGCGGCGGGTCGGCACCTTGAACGGCACAGGACAGAAACAGGGAAAAGAGAAACACAAAGAAAAATCGTTTTTGCATAGCAGTATTGTTTGGAAAGGAAATGGGGATTTTTGTTAAGCCGGAAATTCAAATTGCGGGATTTTCAACAGTTCACCGTCTTTCAACGCGGACTGATGAGCAATCAAACCCGGCACCGTTAAGTTTAATGCCGCAATAATATCAACCAGTGGGCGGCGTTCCGTTAGAATTGCCCTGACAAAATCATCACCCAAATAGCCGTGCGACCCGCCGTGTCCGCCTGCTTCCACTCCCGGCGGCAACTGCGGCTTCTTTAACTTCAACTTGGAAACGATGCCGTCTGCCTCTGCCGAACCGCCGAACTTATCCAGATACGAACCCGTTTCACCGAAGTTGCGGCCTGTCTCCGTGGAATATCCCTGAACGTCCCACACCACTGCCATTCGGGACGAGCCGCCCTTATTCGTGCGGAACAACGCTGTTTCGGAACCGAACTCGTTGTTGTAAGGATTGTTCTCCGGCACAACGGTCTTGACCGCTTTGTGTCCCTGACACGATACTTCGGTGAAACTGCCGCCGGTAACGCAAATGTAGTATGCCGTTGAATGAGTCGGATAGTACATCGGCGGCAGTCCGATGCGCCAGCCCTTGTACGAATCAATCTTCGGTACCGAATAATGGAAGTATTCCCCTTCAGTATAAATAATTTCGCCGAACCCGCCGGCATTGTAAATCTTGCGCATCGCATAGCAGTTGTCCCGATACGCCGACGTTTCAAACATCGTATAAATCAAGCCGGACTTTTTCACCGTATCCAGCAGTTGACCGGCGGACCCGACATCGAACAGCGCGGGAACCGCTGTTGCCGCGTGTTTGCCGTGCTTCAGCACTTCGATACAATGCTTGGCGTGGCTCGGCGCATCGGTGGCAACGAAAATTGCCTCAATGTCCTTGTCTTTCACCATTTCTTCCAGCGACGGATACGTTTTGGAACACTTTGCTGCTTTTGCCAATGCAGCGCAGCGTTCGGGAATCAAATCGCTCACAGCGGTAATTTCAACATTCGGATGGTTTTGCAGTCCGAACTGTGTCGCGAATTGGCAAACGCCGAAGCCGACGAGTCCCATTTTGATTTTCCGGTTGGAAACAGGTTTCCACGGGGTATCGGGGTCAATATCTGTCTTTGTTTCGTCGAAACCGGCGATGATTTTACCGTTTGCGGTTTGGGCGGCGGCGGAACCGGCAGACAGGACTGTCAGTCCGGCACCGGCAGCAGCAAGAAAATTACGGCGGGAAAATTGCATCGGAAACTCCTTGTATAAAAGGCAACGGTTGAATGTAACGGCAGCGATTGTATCACAAAAAACTGCTTTGTGAAACATACTACCGGGTACATAAAAATTCGGCGGGGGGATTTTTTTCCACAACATCATAAACTTCACTCTGTGAGTTCACCTTGAAACGTGTTGCTCAAATCTGGCTGTAAGGTGATTTCGAACAGTGGTATTCGTGTCGATGGTAACAGTGTGCTGACTAATTCGACCGAAATGTTTTTTGGTAGTGATATTCAAGCCAAAAAAGGTATATTATGAGGCACATCACCCACAAAATAATTCCTCCCCAAAGAGCGTGTTCGCTTAAAAGTTGAAGCCAAAATGGCAAATGTATAAATTCCTGTAAAACAAGTAGAGGAAATAGCGTATGCGGAAAGACCATTAGTGTCGTCAAAACATTTTTTGACCATCCATATTTTTTTATCCTTCTTTGCAAAAACAACGGGTAGTGTTCTAAAAAAGTTATCTTGCTGATTTTCCTAAAAATTGTTATTCTATTGTAAAGTAACCTCACCCCGAATTCAAGGAGGCGTTTCCAATGACTTTCATCGCCCTCAAATGTCCTCACTGCCACAGCGAACTCGTAGGCAAATACGGAACCTGCAACGGCAAACAACGATACATCTGCAAAAATCCGGAATGCCCTCACACTACATTCTATACCGAATATACTTACAACGCCTGCAAGCCCGGCGT
>JAISJZ010000232.1 GCA_031261125.1 Planctomycetaceae bacterium
ATTAAATTGCCACAGCGGATCGGAGACAAAAAAAGGTTGAAATAAATTGATTTGGCAATATTATAAACCGTTAAATAATTTTGTCCATTAACCAGGGGTTATTAGAAATGACCATAAAATAAAGCGAACAAACAGCATAGTCAACTTGCTTCTCTATATGTTGCATTTTACTTATTTCTCCTGTAATACTGAAACTATTTTGAAAAGTAAGCCAATAGCAACTCATCTTGAAAATTTGTTTTACTTAAACTTTGTAATTTGTCTAAATACAAATAATATACACTCAAGATTTGTGTAGATACTATTGGTCTGGAACGAGGGCGGGGATGACTTTGAGAACAGCAAATCGGCAAAGAATAGACGAGGTCATTGTAAACTCCCTGATGAAAACTCTCCCTCCCCTAATACGAAAATCAAATTTCTGTTCATAAAAAACTTGCAGGCGGACAACCGCGGCGAGAGAAAGTCAATACCGGGTAAAAGTTTTTTTACCGGAGGGCAGTTTTTTTGGTTTTTTTTTGAAATTTAGTAGATGCCGGATTTCTTGACCGTATCCTGAACCTTGCCGAAACGCGCGGTTATGATATACTTGAACCCCGACTTTAACTCCCTCCGATATGCTGCGAACTGACGAAATCCTTTCAACGATTCGGATGCTTCATAATGAACATCTGGATGTCCGTGCCGTTACACTGGCGTTAAATCTGAACGATTGCGCTTCGCCGGGTGCCGACCAACTGTGCCGCAAGGTTTATAACAAGATTCTCGACAAGGCGCGAAACCTCGTTGCCGTTTGCGATGAAGTCGGTGAAAAATACGGCATACCGGTTACGAACAAACGGATTGCCATTTCACCGGCGGCGACGATTCTTGCCGGTCACGGTCGTAACGCCGCGCTGCAACTCGCCCAAACACTGGACAAAGCCGCCGCAGAGTGCCGCGTCGATTTCGTCGGCGGGTTCTCCGCTCTTGTTCAAAAAGGAATCGCCGCCGGCGCGCAGGTTGTTCTCGATTCACTGCCGGACGTTCTCGCAAAAACGGAACGGGTTTGTGCGTCGATTAACGTTGCGTCGCGCAAAGCCGGTATCAATATGAATGCGTTGCAGCAACTTGGTATCATCATTCCAAAAATTGCCGAAGCAACGAAGGACAAGAACGGTTTCGGGGCAGCAAAACTCGTCGTCTTTGCGAACATTCCCGAAGACAATCCGTTTATGGCAGGTGCCTATATGGGGGCGGGCGAACCGGAAGCGGCTATCAACATCGGTGTCAGCGGTCCCGGCGTAGTCAATTCGGCATTGCAGCGGAGAATTGAACAAAACAGCAGCCCGCAAAGTAAGCAAGGGCAACTCACGTTAGGCGACCTTGCCGAAGAAATTAAAATCACATCGTTTCGGGTAACCCGCGTCGGCGAATTGATTGGACGCGAAGTGGCGGATAAACTCGGTATCGAATTCGGTATCGTTGACCTTTCACTTGCACCGACACCGACGGTCGGCGACAGTATCGGTGAAATCCTGAAAACGCTGGGCATTGCGAATATCGGCGCACCCGGTTCCACAGCAGCGGTCGCAATGTTGAATGATGCGGTCAAGAAAGGCGGACTGTTCGCGTCAAGTTCCGTCGGCGGATTGAGCGGGGCGTTTATACCGGTTTCAGAGGACTCGTGCCTGGCGGATGCCGTTGCCAAAGGACATTTAAGTTTAGAAAAACTGGAAGCAATGACAGCGGTTTGCAGTGTCGGTTTGGATATGATTCTGATTCCGGGCGATACGCCGCCGGCGACGATTGCCGCATTGATGGCAGACGAAATGGCAATCGGCGTAATAAACAACAAGACAACGGCAACGCGGCTGGTGCCGGTACCCGGTGCGAAGGCGGGCAACACGGTCAGTTTCGGCGGATTGTTCGGTTCATCGCCGATTTTGGAAGTCCGCAACATCGGGGCAAGCGAAGCGTTCGTCAACTTCGGCGGCAGAATTCCCGCCCCGCTTCAATCACTGGGAAATTAAGAGAGTTTTTAGAACCGCCTACCGTTTAATACTGATAACCGTTTGCAGCATCGAATCGCCCGTCTGGGTTGATTTGCTGTTTAACTCGTAAGCCCGCTGCGACGTTATCATATCAACCAACTCAATCACCGGCTTAACGTTCGACATTTCGAGGTGCTGCGACTTTAACATTCCCGTACCGTTCATTCCGGGGTTATTCAGGGTCGCGGGACCCGATGATTCCGTTTCGCGGTACATATTTTCACCGACCCGCAGCAGCCCTTCGGGATTGATGAACGTCGCTAATTCGAGTTGCCCAATGTTTTGAAGTTGCTGAACGTCGCCGTTCTGCACAACCCAAACAATGCCGCTGTCATCAATCTGAACTTTCTGCACACCGTCCGGTATCGTGATGTTCGGTTCGACGAGCCGTCCCGTGTGCGTACTGCCGACGACCAACATCCCATTCGGATTGACGCTGAAATTGCCCGCCCGCGTGTAGAAAATTTCGTTTGTGAACGGGTCGGTACATTGAAAGAATCCTTCGCCGCCGATTGCCAAGTCGAGGTCGCGTTCTGTTGACGTAATCGAACCTTCGGACATCACGGATTGCACACTCGTAACCCGTGTTCCGACACCGATAGCGATGCCCGTTGCCGCAAATTCGCCGTTGATGTCCTGCGAACCCGGATACCGGAGGTTATCGTAGTACAAATCCTCGAAATTGCAGCGTTGCTTTTTATACGCGGTCGTTTCGATGTTCGACAGATTGTTAGCAATGGTATTGAGTTTCTTTTCCATTCCCAACATTCCGGTCCCGGAAGTGTATATCGTTTGAAAAGGCATTGGAGTAATTCGTAATTCCCAATTCGTAATGTGCTGTTTATATCGGTTATACCGGTTGTAATGTTTAGGTAAAATAAGAAAATTTTATCACGATTCCGCGTATTTTTTTAGAGAACTTGTTTTTTTTAATTAGTATTGTATAATTGAGCGGATAGCACTCAACTCTCACCGGATTTACAGCGATGCCCCTTACCAGCCCTGTGACTGTACCGAACGGCACTGTCCGCCTTGCCAATGATTCCCCGCGAACTCTTTACGACAAGTGTATGGCACTTGCCGGAAACCTGTGGTGGAGTTGGCAGCCGGAAATCATCAACCTGTTCCGTTCTCTCGACCCGATACGCTGGCGGCAACTGGGGCATAATCCGATTGCCCTGTTGCGGGAATTCACACCGGAACGTCTCGAAATCCGGGCATCAGAACTCGTTCTCTATACCCGAATTGACCAAGCGTACCGCCGGATGAACGAATACCTGAGTTCCAGTACGCCGTGGTCGCGGCGCAACGTCGGTGTTCTCGGCTCGCAGCCCGTCGCCTATTTTTCGCTGGAATTCGGTGTTCACGAATCCGTGCCGATTTACTCCGGCGGTCTCGGTGTGCTGTCCGGCGACCATATCAAAAGTGCCAGCGGTCTCGGCGTACCGCTCATCGCTATCGGACTGTTTTACAATCAGGGCTATTTCAAACAGCACTTGAACGACAAGGGCTGGCAGGAAGAGGACTACCTTAACACAATGACGGAATACCTGCCGCTTAATCAGCCCGCCGACCCGCAAGGAAACCGGATTACTGTCGCGATTCAAACCCGCACCGGTACGATTTATGCCAAAGTCCGGCAACTGAATGTCGGACGTGTCCGCCTCTTGCTCCTCGACACCGACCTTGAAGAAAATTCACCGGAAGACCGCCAACTGACAAGCCGGTTGTACGGAGGAAATAACCGTACCCGTATCAGGCAGGAAATTGTCTCCGGCATCGGCGGCATCCGGGCGTTGAAAGCCCTCGGTATCACTCCCGGCGTGTATCATCTGAACGAGGGACACAATGCGTTTGCCACGCTGGAAGCCGTCCGGCAACGGATGGAAGAAGACGGACAATCCTTTGACAACGCCGCGAGCGACATCGCCCAAAAGACCGTTTTCACCACGCATACGCCGGTTCCCGCCGGTCACGACCGGTTCGACGGCGCACTCATTGAAGAACACCTCGGTCCGTTGCGGGACTCGCTCGGCATCGAACACGCTCATCTGATGTCGCTCGGTCGGGTTGACACCGCAAATCACACCGAGCCGTTCTGTATGACGGTTCTCGGCTTGAAAATGAGCCGGTACGCCAATGCGGTTGCATCCCTGCACGGCGTTGTTTCCCGAAAAATGTGGCACTGCCTTTGGAATCAACTGCCGGAAGAAAAAGTACCGATTGGACATATCACAAACGGCGTTCACGTTCCGTCCTGGATGGCGTGGCAAATCAACACACTGTTCGAGCGGCACCTGCCCGCAGCGTGGTCGGAAGAGTCGATTGCCCCGGCAGATTGGGAACCGATTCAGAACCTTGACCCCGGCGAACTTTGGGAGACGCACAACGCATTGAAAAATATGCTCGTTTCGTTTGCCCGGCGGAGAATAAGCCGGCAATGCCGTCATCGGGGCGAATCGGACGACATCATCGACCGGGCAAGAACGGTGCTTGACCCGCAGATTTTGACGATTGGTTTCGGTCGGCGGTTCGCAACGTACAAGCGGGCAACGCTGGTGCTGAGCGACATTGAACGGATGGCGGAAATCTGCAACGACCCGCAGCGGCCGGTGCAGTTCATCTTCGCCGGTAAAGCGCATCCGGCGGACAATCCGGGCAAAGAGTTCATTCAGACGATTGCCAATCTGCGGAACGACCCGCGGTTCGCCAACCGGTTTGTCTTCATCGAGGACTACGATATTAACGTGTGCCGGCATATGGTACAGGGCGTTGACGTTTGGCTGAACAATCCGCGCCGACCGCTGGAAGCATCCGGGACGAGCGGAATGAAGGCGGTGCTGAACGGGGCATTAAATTTATCGGTTCTCGACGGCTGGTGGGCGGAGGCCTACAACGGCACAAACGGGTTCGCCATCAGTAAGGGAACAAGTCATACGGACGATAAAATTACCGACCAGCGGGATGCGGCAAGTTTGTTCGACGTATTGGAAAACGAAGTGATACCGTTATACTACGACACGGATGAACACGGTTTGCCGGTGCGCTGGATTCGCCGGATGATGAATTCGATTAGTACGTTGGCGTGGCGGTTCAGCGCGCACCGGATGGTAGCGGACTATACGACGCAGGCGTATCTGCCAGCCGCCGGCGGTACGAGTTGCAATATGAAAAACGGATAAACATTTTTTCCCCGCATTCCCTTTGTTCCATTACTCCGATGCTGCGAACTGCTTCTGTTATCGTATTGTTGATTCTCGCCGCGTTGAGCGGTGCTGTTTCTGCCCAATCGTCCGATACCGATAAACGGGAGCAGGAACGTATCGAACGCCGCCAAAAACGGGAACAGGAAGGACAAAAGCGGATGCAAGCCCTGTTTCAGGCAAACCGTCCGCCGAAAGGAACAGCAACCGTTGTCGGACGCTCCTTCGTCTATTCCGTTAACAACGGTTTCGGAAATTCGATTGCACTCCTCGAAGGTTCAACGAACAAGGACTTGCAAAAAGAACTCAATTTGCAGCAGGAACAAATCGACAAACTGAATGTTCTGCGCAGTGAAGTCCAAATTGCGTTGCCGCTTAACGCGATGAAGTATGCGGGCAGATTCAAAACGATGACCGATGCCGACCGGGAAGGAATTCAAAAGGATATAATGGCGGATTTGCAGAAAATCACAGACAGGACAGATGAAGTGATTACGCCGGAACAGAAGGGCAATGCCCGGCGGCTGATTTTTCAGGCAACCGGCGGCTTGGATTCGCCGATTGTCAATCTGGATTCAATGTCGGTACTAAAATTATCCGACGCACAGAAAGAACAGGCGGCGGCAGCGTTAAAAGAATTGGAAAAGGAACGGCTGGCATCACTGGAAGAGGGATTGAATCTTGCGGAGAAATTTTTCGATATGGGCGGTGCCAGTATGTCGCCGGAACAGCGGGCAGCGTTTGAGGCGGAAGTCAAGTCGCTGGAAATCAAGAGCGCGGCACTGGGACGTAAAGTCGGCGGCGAGTTGCGGAAACTTCTGACAGACGAGCAGCGGGCGTTGGAAGAAAATCTGTTGGCAAACCGTCCGAAATTTTTACCGCCGCTGCCGCGGGCGATGCGGGGCGATTTTTCCCGACCGGAAATTGTACCGTTGGACTCTTGGAAGCCCGGACAGGGAGCGTTGAACGACCAATCCGAAGAGAAGAAGAGCCGCCGTCCGTTTCCGACAAGTGAAAAATAACCTTTACCGCCGGTACTGCAAATATACCTGCCGAATCTGCTCCGTCATAAACAAATGGTCGAACCGCTTGGAAAACTTGTGCCGACCGTTCTGCCCCATCTGTTCCCGCAGTTCGGGGTTCACCGCCAATTTCACTGCCGCCGCCGCTAACTCATTCACACTCTTCGGCGGAAGCAAAAAACCCGTTTCACCGTCCAGGACCGCTTCTTTTGCACCGTCAATATCATAACTAATCACCGGCTTGCCGGACAGCAACGCCTGCGGCAGTACCCGCGCCAGTCCCTCCCGCAAACTCGTATGAACCACAATATCCATCGCCGAAATCAATGACGGTATCTCTTCCGGGGAAATCAAACCGGCAAACAAAACATATTTTTCCAACCCTAATTTGGCAATTTTTGCCCGATGTTTTGCCGTTAAAATGCCGTCGCCTACAAAGAGAAACCGGACATTCGGAACCTGCCTGATGATTTGCGAAGCGGCATCAATCACAAATTCGTGTCCCTTCAACCGGAACAGCCGGGCAATTTTGCCGATAACGATGTCGTCATCAGTCAAACCGAGTTTCATCCGCGTTGTGTCCCGCAGTTCTTTCGATTTTAGAAACGGTTCAATGTCCATTCCGCTGTAAATGGTCGTAAATTTTTCCCGCGGAGCAATGCCGGCATTCACCATTAACTCGGTCATCGCGTCGGCAACACTGATAATGGCATCGCAGCGTTTTGCCGCCCAGCGTTCGCAGCATTGGTAAAATTTCCGCACCAGAACGTTTTGATACGGATAAAACGGTGCGCCGTGAACGGTATGCACCACTGCCGGTCGCGGGTTCATCGCCCAAGCAGCCGCCCGTCCTAATACACCTGCCTTGGCACTGTGCGTATGAACAACATCGGGCTGAAATTCGTTCAGCATCTGCCGAAGTTCCAGATATGCCCGGATATCGTGAAACGGTGAAATATTACGGATTAAATGCGGAACAATTTTAATCGGTATTTTTTCGCTTGCCCGCTGCATCAAAGAACCTTCCGGTCCGAGTGTCGGTCCGGTTAGAAGGAGGACATCATCGCCGAAACCATTGATAAGGTCGGCACAGTTAAACAGCGTATTTTCCTGCGCCCCGCCGATAATAAGGCGGGTGATGATGTGGGCAACTTTCATTACAAGAATAACGCTGTTATGAAATGAAACGGGTCCGGTTCCTCGGTTTGTTTCCGCCACTTTCTGGCGGCGGGAACAAGGTCTTCCGGTACAGTATCGTAGAAAATCCGCACGAGGTCAAGGGCTTGTGCCGCCGATACGTTTTTTTCAAACGAATAATTTACCGCAAGGCAGTTGCAGATTTTCCGTCCGCCTTTGATATTCAGACAGACCGTCCACTGGTTGAACTCTTGCAGCGGTGCGCCGTACAGGATCGCCGGATTGACATCAACCGCCGGACTGACGGCAAGCGTTGCATTGCCGTTCTCGAAACCGAGTTGCGGGGGGCAAAAATCGGTGCCGATGCTCTTTTTGTACGGCGAAAAACGGTTGATGGCAACTTCTTCGGCTGCGTCCCGGATACATTTTTGCGCCCAGCGGGAATCCCAGCGGCGTTCTGCTTCGTCCTTGCTGACCGTGCCGATGTCGTAAGAGGAATAATCCGGTAATTGAATCCAAGCGTTTAACGTATCAGACATCTTCCGTGAGGGGTTAGAAGTTACTCCGTTCTTGGAAGAAGAATGGTAAAACTCCGCCGGTTTGCGACATCGGTGTTTTTTGTCCCGCCTGACTGCCAAAGAACGGAAACACTCTACCACACCAAACGTTACGAAGCGTTACCTTTTTCGTAACATTTGTTACAAATTTTATTTCTCCCCCTCTTGCAAGTTTGAAATGTCAAACTATAATGGAACAATCAAACACTTAACTATCGTTCACGCCGGGCGGGTTGGTGCCGCTTTGTAGGGTTAGCGGTTGTGTTCCTGCGTGAAAGAACGCTCCGGTGCGGTAATGCGGCTGAAACATTGTTTTGCTCCTGTTTCGCGGCGTGCTGCCCGGAGTTTTTTGTGTCTGATTTCGGGGACTTGAAGAGCGGAACCGTTCAGGGTAGAATTCCCTTGGTACTTCTGTATTTTTCCCTACTTCAAAAGTTTTACCCGATGAAACGATTACTGCCGTTGTTCTTTGTTCTCCTCTCCTTGTCTTCCGTCTTTGCGGCGGAGCCGATTGAGGTTCTCTCCATTAATGTCCGGTTAAGCGTCGCCAAAGACGGCGAAGACGCTTGGGCAAAACGCCGGGACGCAATGATAGACGTTGTCAAAGCCCGGAATTACGACTTCATCGGCGGACAGGAAGTCATCACCAATCCGAACGATGACGTGAACCAGTACAAGTTTATGAGCGAAAAACTGCCGAACTACGGCGTGCTGTACCGGTCGCGGGAAAAAACCGAGGGCAGCGGTGAGGGAACACCGGTGTTCTACCGTAAAGACCGGTGGGAACTCGACGAAAAAGACCGCGGCATCTATTGGCTTTCCGACACGCCGGATGTACCGGGGTCAATCACTTGGAAAGGACAAAGCACCTGCCCGCGGGTTGTAACCGGCGGACTGTTTCACGAAAAAGATAAAGACGGCGGGAAGACCGGCTTCTGTGTGTATTTTTATTCGACACACTTTGACCACGTCGGCGAAATTGCCCGGCAAAAGGCGGCAAATATGATTTTGAACAAAATTGCCGAACGCAAAAATCCCGCTAATCCGGCGATTCTCGTCGGCGATTTCAATGCCGGTGAAAAGAGTCCTACGATTCGGTTCCTCAAAGGGGAAACGGTAGAATTAGACGGCGAAGAAAAGAAGCCGCCTTTTGCGCTGCTGGATTCGTACCGGGTTGTACACCCAAACGCTGAAGACGTTGCCACGTTTCAGGGATTCAAAGAACACAATCCGAAGAACGATAAAATTGACTACATTTTCATTACCTCAAACCTGAAAGCGGTCGATGCGGAGATTATTCACACCAAAACGCCGGCGGGACGTTTTCCGTCCGACCATTATCCGATTCGTGCCGTACTGAACGTTCAATAACCCTCGTTTAGCCCCAACTCTATTTAGCCCCGCCGTTCGGCGGCGGACAAAAACAATGTACCGTCTATTCTCCCTGTTTGTTCTGTCTTTCGTTTTACAGCAATCCGTCATTGCCGAGGAACCGGTACCGTTGAAAATCGACGGTCAAACGTTTGCCGAGTACAAGTACATCGGTGTACCGTTCAAACCGTACATCGCAACGCTGCGGACACCGGCGGGACGCAATGTTCTCCGGGACGCTCCGCACGACCATCTGCACCACCACGCTTTGATGTTCGCGTTGGCTGTCAACGGCTGCAATTTCTGGGAAGAGTACGGCAAGCCCGGCAAGGAAATAACAACCGCGTTCAAAGCGGAACCCGCTTCGCTGCAAACGGAACTGGACTGGGCAACACCGGAATCAAAAACGGTGTTGAAAGAGAAACGCCGTATTTCCGTTGCGAAGAAACCGGAGGTGGTACTGCTGGATTGGCAGTCGGCATTGTCCGCGCCGGACAGTGAAACGGTACATTTGGACAAGAGCAATCACCATTATTTTGGTTTGGGCATCCGGTTCGACCAAACGATGGACAAAGGCGGACGGTTCTTTAATGACACCGGCAAACAGGACGGCGATATTGTCCGCGGCGATGAGCGGCTGACTCCGTGCCGATGGACGGCTTATACGGCGAAGTTGCAGGACAAGCCGGTAACTGTTGCGGTGTTCGGACATCCGAAGAATCCGGTTCCGACGATGGCGTTCACGATGGGCGATGCCGGGAAGTCGTTTGCGTATCTCGGCATTACGTTGAACCTGCACCGCAAGCCGGTCGATGTCGAACCGGGCAAGGTGCTGACGTTTAACTACCGGGTTGCCGTTTGGGAAGGCGAAGTTTCCGCCGAAACGGTTGAAAAGGAATATCAGAATTACGAGTGATTTCTCTCAATGGAAACGTTCACCGGATTCCTCCGCAAACGAGCCGCGGGCGTAAGCCCGCGGTGTAATTGCCGCTAATAAATCTATACCGTCGCGTTCACATTAGCGGCATCAGAGCGGGTAGCATCGGACAGAGCGGCATCGTAAGCCCGAACGGCGTATAGGTACGAACCGCTTCCAACGGCGGTATCGTTAAAATACGGTGTCTGTCCGTTGAAGTTTTTC
>JAISJZ010000367.1 GCA_031261125.1 Planctomycetaceae bacterium
CTTCGATTCCGCCGTTGCTTTGGAAATTGAAAATGAATTTGGAACGCTTGAAGAAGGCAAACCGGCACGTTTTTCGTTTTATAATTTTTGTTGAATGGAAGTACTCCGTTGACGAGCAACGGGGTTAAATATTTGTTAGCGAGAGGGCTTCAGCCCCCGCTTTATTTCCGCTCTTGATTCGTTTTCGGCAAAACATTACTATCCGCAAAGAGTAGCCGAAAGAATTATTACGTCTCATATTTCCAGCATATTTTCTGCCCCCGTCATCAGTGGAACACCTTAAACGGATTTACGAACAACTCAAGGGACTGTACTTAAGTATGACACCGGGGAACCGCATTTTAACGGTTCTGCTGGCACTCGTTCTTCTCGTTTCACTCGGCTGGCTAATAGGCGGCAGCATTAAACCCGCCGACCCGCAGTCGAAATATGTCCTCGTTTTTGACGGTTATAACTTTGATTCCAAAGATAAAATTGCCGTTCAGGCAGCATTGAGCAAAGCCAACTTGCGCGACCACGTTTGGCTTGGCGACCAACTGCGGGTGCTGAAATCGCAGGAAGCAACTTACACGGCTCAAATCGCTGCCGAAAAGGCAATTCGGATACCGGGCAACAGTTCATTCCAAACCGCAAAGGATTTATCGCCGTGGGACAGCAACCTTTCCAAAACGGCAAAAATGTTTCAGGCAAAAGCACAGGACGTTGCCGATTCAATATCGAAGTTAGAGGGTATTAAATCCGCCGAAGTTCTTCCTAACACAAGGCGTGATTGGGATAGAAACGTTTGGGCAAGAAAAGATGTTTGCACCGTTGCCGTTAATGTTGAGACCATCGGATACAAACCGTTGAGCATCGAAACGGTATCAGCAGTCGGCGGTCTCGTTTCGGCGGCTTTCGGAACAGACCCGAAGTTGGTCAATATAGTTGACGGCAAAAACAATCGGATTTACAACGGCGGCGGCGAAGAAATCGGCGGCGCAACAAATTATTCCAGAGCGCAGTCCTCCGAAGAAGAAAAATGGACGAATAAAATCCAAGGTCTCCTGAACATTAAGGGCTTGCAAGTAGCAACAACGGTCATTTTAAGCAAAGATATAGAAAAGTTCTTTAAGGTACAGCACGAAAAGCCGAAAGCGCAGATTCACGAACACGTCCGCGGAACGGATTACCGCAACGAAGGCGGAGACCGCTACGGCAGACCGGGACACGAAGCACAGATGAACCGTCCGCTTCTTGACCCGCGGGTTGGTATTTCCGGCGGTCGTCTTATCACGGATAAGACACACGAACAGGAAACAACTTGGGGAATTCAAGGTATCGAAACGAAGGGCGAAAACATTCCGCTTGTGCCGGAACGAATTTTTGCCTCGCTGCGCATACCGGAAGAATATGTCCGCGATTTGTGGATTGCAAAAAATAGAACAAAGGAAAGTGCAAATCCCGAACCTACACCGGAACAAATCGAAGACGAAAAGGAAACTATGCGGGTATCTACCCGCCGTTTAGTCGGCAAGTTGTTAGAGGACTACCGCAATCCGAAAAGTCCCGACCCGCTTGACTGCGTTGAAGTTGCGTTTTACGATAAGATTCCCGAACCGGAACCGATTCCGCTTACAACGATGCAAATTATCGGAAAGTGGCTTTCGGAACATTGGCAGACGCTCGGTTTAATGGGATTAGTTCTTGCCGGTTTATGTATTCTTTGGGCAGTCAGCAGACCGAAGAAGCCGGAACCGATTGTGATTTACGAAGCCCCCGAAATTCCAATGGACGTGTTTGAAGCACACGCACAGGCAAAAGCGGATGCGGAAGCGGCAGCAGCGGAAGAGGAAGATGAATTCGGCGTGAAACGTACATTGGGCGGCTTTGATAAGTCCATTCGTTCTTTGCAGGAAGAGATTGCCGAACTGATAGAGGAAAATCCCGATGCCGCCGCCGCAGTTCTGCGTCAATGGATTGGCAATGCCGTACCGGCAGAAAACAAGTAGCGGAAAACATAACGTCTATAATTCTGTCCGCCAAATTTAACAAACCAACTACTCAACCAGCAGTTCCCAAAGTGCTTCCAGCGATTGTGGAATCACTTTTGCGGAACCTATTGTCGTCATATAATTTATATCGCCGTTCCATCTCGGAACAATATGCCAATGCAAATGACCGGGCAGTCCCGCCCCTGCGGACTGTCCCATATTTAAGCCGATATTAAATCCGTCCGGGGTCATTATCTTTTCCAGCAAAGCCGTCATTCGGTCAATTTCTTGCAGCAGTGCCGTCTTTTCCGCAAGAGTTAATCCGTGAAGAACCCCGCAATGACATCGCGGGGCAATCAAGACGTGTCCATTATTGTAAGGAAAGCGGTTGAGGACAGTGATTGTGAGAGCATCTCTTCGGACGACAAGCCGCTGCCGGTCGCGGGTTTCATCGAAGACCGCTTGACACAGAAAACATTCAGGGTCGGCATTGGGACCAACCTCTACGTTTTGTAATTCTTTGCGGGTCTTCTTCGCCTCGTCATCTTCGTTGATATAAGCCATCCGCCAAGGAGCCCACAATGTTTCGATTTGTTTTGTCATTTGATTTGTACGGCTTTGATTCTATCGACTTACTCATCATACGCTATTCTATATTAAATATGTCCGGTTTCAAGTACCGCTTATATCCTTTCGCGGCTCACTCCGCACTTGTGATAACTGACGGGCGGGGACAGCCGCATAAAGGACAAATTCCCATTCAGGATGATTCTTTTTGCACCAAAATTGATA